>CANQIW010000236.1 GCA_947624055.1 uncultured Lachnospiraceae bacterium | reverse complement strand
CGCCACGACCGCGTTCAGCAGCGCGTCCGGCGCCACGACCTCCACGCCGGTGATCGTGCCGGTCGCCTGTATGTCGGCGTCGCCCACCTCGGCCTCATCCACTCTGCCCTCGTTCGTCTCATCCCCGTCGTCCTCAGCGGTCGACAGGAGCGTGTATTCTCCGCTCCCCTTCGGGTCGTCCTCTTTATCCGCAAAGCCGGTCAGCCCCGCGACGGCGCCTGCCGTCAGCACTCCTGCGCACAACAGCGTAACCAATGTTTTCTTCTTCATAATGATTCCTCCTTTATTTTCCGTCCGGCGGATACAGCCTCATCTGCTCTTTCAATCACATTCCCTCAGCCGCAGATCCTGCGCCCGCTTTCCGGAGTCTCTCTGCTTTCCGCAACTGTTTCGCATTTCAGCAGTCACTCTTTTTTGTTTACATTCTGGAGTATAGGAGCTTCCTTTGACGGATCTGTGACAGATTTGTGGTAAATTTGTGAACTGTAAAATACAGGGATACGGACCGTCCCCGGCCTTTTCCGGGGAGCCCGGCTGCCGACAATCCGCAGCCGTTTTCAGAGACTCAATCCGTCTGCTGTCTCCACAGGATCAGTCCGAACCAGGTCACGATATTTCCGCCGTTGTCGAATTCGATCCCGGCCTTTTCCGCCAGCAGCGGGACGACGATCCCGTAGCCCTCGATGCAGGGGATCATGGTCTCCTGATGCCTGCACGGTCCGTCCGGATATGCGCAATCCCCGCACCGCGCGCAGGAATCTCCCGAGAGAGCCAGCGTCTCCAGACCGCATTCCTCAAAAAGCGACCGGATCCGTCCCGTGACCTCCTCGTGCCCGCGCCGCGTCCCCAGCGTTTCTTCCATATTTTCAATGTCGGATACCTCCGCGACCGTCGTGAACACAAACGCTCCGTCGTACCGGCCGCATTTTTCACGGCATTCCTCCACTGTCCCGACCGCCGGCGGGCAGGCCCAGCTCGTCCCGTAGCGCGGACATTCCTGCCTGCAGATCGCCCTGACACGCTCCGAGAATGTGACCTCTCCGATTTCCAGCCAGGCGTACTGCACGACCGGAAGCACAGACAGTCCTTCTTCTATTATTTTCTGAGTCGTCCCTTTTATCATTCATCCAGCCTCGTTCCTGCATTTTCCGTTTTTGACCTGACGCCGCAAAAACATATGCCCGGCATTGCCCGCGCAGATTCCGGACACCTGAAAATAAGTATAACCACAAACTCCTGTTTCTTCAACATTCTTTTCGCCACAAAAGAATCTCTTGATTTTTTTACCGATAATTGATATCGTAACATGCAAAGGATCCGCAGTCATACGTCTTCAGCGTTCGCGGAAATCAATGACAGATCAGGAGAATACACATGAGTTTCATCGGAAAAGGATTGCTTGCCCTGATATGGCTGATGGCCGTGCCGGCTTCCGCGGGCGCGCTGTTTCTGCGCAAAAAAGAGACAGCTACACGGATCGAGTATCTCCTCACCGGGTATCTGTTCCTGTTCTCACTGTTTGAGCTGCTGACCCTTCCTATGACTTATTTCAAAGCGCCCCTCCATGTTCTCGTCATATGCTTCGGGATCCTGGCCGGAGGAGCGGCCTTAGCCGGCGCTTTCCTTCTCATAAAAGGCAGGCGTACCCGCAGGCCGGACATTGTCGGATATCTGCGCGGCAGCTCTCCGTTTTTGTGGGCGGCACTTTTTGCGATTGCCTTTCAGCTCGCTGTCGTGACCGTTATGGCTCATTTTGACGCAGACGACGCCTTCTATGTCGCCGCCGGCACCACCGCTGTCGAGACAGACACGATCTTTGAGATCAGCGCGTACACCGGCATTCCATACAGCGTCCTGCCGTACAGATACATCCTCTCTCCGTTCCCGATCTTTCTGGCGGTGATCAGCCAGCTCTGCGGCGGACTGCATCCGGCGATCATGGCACACACGATCTTTCCTCCGATCTTTCTGATCTGCGTGTACTGCGGAGTGTATCAGCTGTCCCGGAAATGGTTCCGGGACGACCGGAACGCACAGGCCATTTTCCTGTTCCTGACTGCGATGCTGTGCTGGTTCTCCGCGTACTCTGTCTACAATGCCGGGAATTTCCAGATGGTGCGGCTGTGGCAGGGAAAAGCTGTTCTGGCCGCTTTCCTGCTCCCGCTCGTATTTTATCTGTCCTCCTCCATCATTCTGGAGGAGCAGCCACAGTATTCCTGGCTTTTGCTGCTTATGGCAGATATCAGCTGTTGTCTTCTGAGCTCTATGGGAATCATACTCGCGCCGCTGATGACAGGGATCTTCGCCCTGCTCGGCCTGCTGCGGTTCAGGAGTCTGAAGAGGATCTTGTACGCCCTGGCCTGCTGCGTTCCGTCAGCCGTGCTGGGCGTCGTTTATCTTTTGATGATCTGAAATTCATCGCAATCTGTGCCGCCGGATGAAAGGCGGCGGAATGGGGATTCATATGAAGACTGTATTAGAATGGATCGGGCTTTCATGGAAATGGTACTGGGGCGACGGATATTACCAGTATCTTCTTCTCGCCGCTGTCCTCTATCTGTTCATCTGTCACAGGAAAGAACACCATGTCCGGCAGACGCTCGCGTTTTGTGCCTGTCTGCTGCTTGTCTTTCTCTTTCCGCTCACCGCCAGATGTATTTCTTTCTGCATCGGCGAGAAGGTCTACTGGCGGGTTCTGTGGCTTCTCCCGGCGATTCCGGTCGTCGCACTGGCCGCGACAGAATTTCTTCGCGGCAGACATTCCAGACTTGTACAGACCGTTCTGCTGCTTTGCTGCTGCGGCGTCATCGCGCTGAGCGGCAAGGATATGCTGAGCGCAGGCAATTTTACCCGGACGAACAACCGCATGAAGGTGCCGGACGACATCGCCCATATTGCCAACACACTCCAGGAGGCCGCCGCGAAAGACGGCATCCAGGAAATCCGCGTCATGACCGACGATGATTATCCGGTAACCTATCTGAGGGTGTACGATCCTTCGATCAAGCAGGGATACGGCCGGCGTATGGGCGGCGTAATGAACCACGCCTGTTATCGTGTATACCGCCTGTTGTTAAAACCCAAACTTCATTACCGCAAATTCGCAAGACTCTCAAAAAAGGGCGGCTGCAATTTTATTGTGATCCGAGTCCCTGAAAAGAAAATGAAAAAAATCGAACGATATGGATATGTGAAGATCGGAAAAGTCGGATCGTACTCCATCTTCGAGCTGAAGGAGTCCTGACCCCACGGCCGACCCGCCCGGATAGTCAGGCTGTGCCGCGGCCTTACTCATGAAGGTACTGCTTCAACACCTGATACAGAGCCGCCACTGGCAGACCGACCACATTGTTGTAGTCTCCCTCGATCGACTCCACCCACGCGGCAAACGCTCCCTGGATTCCGTAAGCCCCGGCCTTGTCCATCGGCTCCCCGGTATCCAGGTATTTTTCTGTCTCCTGCTCCGTCATCGGAAAGACATGCACCTTCGTCTCACAGGAAAACACATGGAGAGCGTCCTCCTCGCCGTCCTTCACCAGAACCGCGACTCCGGTATACACGGAATGTGTGCTGCCCTGTATCTGCCGCAGCATCCGGAAGGCGTCTTCCCTGTCCCTTGGCTTTCCCATGATCTGACCGTCCTGACACACGATCGTGTCCGCTCCGATCACGATACCCCTGTCTATGGCCGCCGCCACATCCTCAGCCTTCTGCAGGGCAAGCTCCTCCACCACCTCAGACGGGATCTGCCGCGTGATCTTCTCCTCCGCCCTGCTCGGCATCACCTCAAACTCCAGTCCGATCTG
>CANQIW010000235.1 GCA_947624055.1 uncultured Lachnospiraceae bacterium | reverse complement strand
GCTCTCTGTAGAGCCTGATCAGAGCCTTGACGTAATTCTGGAAATTCTTATGGTCGTCGTATTCCAGCAGCTCCCACTCGACAGAGCACTTTTCGCTCCACTCAGAGAACTGCGCGATATCCTGTCCCATGAACAGAAGCTTCTTGCCCGGGTGCGCCATCATAAAGCCGTAGGCGGCGCGCAGATTCGCGAATTTGGACTTGCGCTTGCCCGGCATCTTGCCGATCATGGAGCTCTTGCCGTGCACCATCTCGTCGTGTGACAGCGTCAGGATAAAATCCTCGCTGTACGCATAGATCATACTGAACGTGAGCTCGCCGTGATGATGCGAACGGAAGAACGGATCCAGCTGCATATAGCCGAGGAAATCATTCATCCAGCCCATGTTCCATTTGTAATCAAATCCGAGTCCGTCCTCTTCCACCGGCGTCGTGATCTTCGGCCATGCCGAGGATTCCTCCGCTATGAGGATCGCGCCGTCTTTATCTTTCTTGAAAATGGAGTTCAGGTGCTTGAAAAATTCGACAGCCTCCAGATTTTCATTTCCGCCGTACATATTCGCGACCCATTCCCCGTCGTTCCTGCCGTAATCCAGATAGAGCATCGAGGCCACCGCGTCCATGCGGATCCCGTCCGCATGATAGACGTTTTTCCAGAACAGCGCGTTCGCGAGCAGGAAATTGGAGACCTCCGGACGGCCGTAATTGTAGATCAGCGTGCCCCAGTGCGGATGTGTGCCGCGGCGCGGATCCAGATGCTCATACAGGCAGGTACCGTCAAAGCCGCACAGCCCGTGCGTGTCGCGCGGGAAATGCGCCGGCACCCAGTCGAGGATCACGCCGATCCCCTGCGCATGCATGTAATCGACAAAATACATGAAATCCTGCGGCGTCCCATAGCGCGCGGTCGGCGCGTAGTAGCCGGTCACCTGATAGCCCCATGACTCGTCCAGCGGGTGCTCCATGACCGGGAGCAGTTCGATATGGGTATAGCCCATCTCCTTCACATAGTCCGCGATCATCGGCGCGAGTTCACGGTAATTGTAGAAATACCGTCCGTCCTCTGGCTTCGCGAACGAGCCGAGATGCACCTCATATACAAACATCGGCTTGTCCTTGGTATCGAGGTCTCTGCGCTGCTCCATCCACTTCTGATCGCTCCAGCTGAAATCATTCAGATCCGTCACGATCGAAGCCGTATTCGGCCGCAGCTCGGCCGCATTGCCGTACGGGTCGGCCTTCAGGTAGGTGAGACCGCCTCTCGCCTTGATCTCATATTTGTATAGCGTGCCTGTCTCCAGCCCCGGCACAAAAAGGTCAAAAATGCCGGAATTCCAGAGTCTGCGCATCGGAAGCCTCCGACCGTCCCAGAGATTGAAATCGCCGACGACGCTGACACGCATCGCGTTCGGCGCCCAGACCGCGAAATAGACCCCCGGCGTCCCGCTGATCGTCATCGGGTGCGCGCCAAGCTTTTCATAGATATTGTAACAGATCCCGGCGTTGAATTTCTTCGTGTCCTTCTCGGTGATCTGCGGCGCGAACGCATACGGATCCATGCATTCCAGCGTCTTGCCGTCCCCGTACGAGACAAGGAATGTGTAGTCCGGAATCTTCTTTCCGGGAAGCAGCACGGCAAAATATCCGGCCTCATCCTCCTCGTCCATCGGATACGGAGTCTTACGGCCCGCAGTCCTGACCGACACGGATTTCGCGTCAGGAAAGAACGCCTGAATCGTGACACCCTCTTCTGTCTGATGTGGTCCGAGGTAGTTTTCCGGGTGATCTTCTTCTGAGTAGACGATGGCTTCTACGCCCGCCCAATCCATCAAATTATATAATTTTTCATCCATAGCAATACCTCCAGACCTGAATTGTTTATAGATATCTATTATTTTAACACTTATTCAGAGCAAACTCAAGGAGAGATTCCGATTTGCCGCGCAAAGCGAGCGATACAAAAACCAGAAAGCCGTACTCGTTTTTTACCGCTCAAATTCGTGGATAAACAACCCGCTTCTCAGCTTCGGTTCAAACCAGGTGGACTTCGGCGGCATCAGAAGGCCCGCGTCAGCGACCGCGAAAAGCTCAGCGATCGAGGTGGGATACAGGGCGAACGCCACCGCGCAGTCTGTGTGCACTCTTTGTTCCAGCTCCGCAAGGCCGCGGATTCCCCCGATGAAATCGATTCGCGGATCCTCCTTCGGATTGCCGATTCCGAGCACCGGACTCAGCAGTTCGTTTTGCAGGATCGAGACGTCGAGCACCTGCACCGGATCGTCGCATCTGACTTTCTCATGAACGCTCAGGCTGTACCACTGATTGCCGAGATACATCGTGAAGCTGCCCTTTCTGCAAGGCTTCTGTGCGGTCCTGCAGAGCGTGACGTCAAATTTTTTCCGCACTTTCCTCAAAAATGCATCCTCCGACAGTCCGTTCAGGTCTTTGACAACACGGTTATAGTCCATGATCATCAGCTCCTCGTCCGGGAACAGGATGGACAAGAAATAGTTAAACTCCTCTTTTCCGCTGTAATCCGGATGCTCCTCCCTGCGTTTCAGACCGACACGAACCGCGGACGCGGCTCTGTGGTGGCCATCCGCGATATAAACTCTTCCGATCCCGGCAAACGCCTCCTGGATCCCGCGGATATCAGCCGCCTCTGTGATCTGCCAGCCGCGATGCCGTATTCCGTCCTCGGAAGTGAAATCAAACAGCGCATTCCCCTGCTTCACTCTCTGCGTGACAAGCTGAATGCGGTCGTTTTTCCGATAGGCGAGGAAAATCGGCCCTGTCTGCGCGCTGCAGACGTCCACATGGCGGATGCGGTCGGCCTCTTTCTCTGCCCGCGTATTCTCATGGCAGCGGATGTTTCCCTTCAGATAATCATCGATGGAGGCACAGGCGACCAGCCCGGTCTGCACCCTGCCATCCATCGTCTGCTCATACAGGTAGAAGCTCTCAGCCGCGTCCCTTCGGAAAATTCCCTGCGCGATGCGCTCCTGCAGAAGTTCATTTGCTTTCTGATACACTTCTGCCGCATACATATCGATATTTTCCGCGAACTGCGTCTCCGGGCGGTCGATATTCAAAAAGGACAAGCGGTCTTTCGCCGCCTGAATGTATGCCTCCCTGCGGCTGTACACGTCATACGGAAGCGCGGCAACCCGCGATGCGTATTCTTCTGCCGGGCGAATCCCCCGGAATGGTCTGATGTCTGCCATATGTTATTCTCCCTCGTTTTGTGAATTCAGCAACTGCTTTGCCATCTGTCACCTTTGCGTGGCTTGTTCTGGAACCGAAAAAAGGCGGCGCAGGTCTTCCCCATGTGACCTGTACCGCCTGTCACGCGCTTTATTTTCCATTAACCGTTCAATTTGACTTGACTACACGAACCCTGAGCACACCTTCGATCGCGCGAAGCTCCCCGATCACTTCATCGGAAACCGGCGTATCGAGATCCAGCAGCGTGTAAGCGTAGTCGCCCTTGCTCGTATTGCTCATGTTATGGATGTTCGTGTCCGAGAGCAGATCCGTGAAACGACTGATCATCTTCTTGACATTTCTGTGATAGATCGCAATGCGCGCCGCCGCCTCGCACTGCCCCAGATCACAGTTCGGATAATTCACGGAATTGCGGATGTTGCCGTTCTCAAGGAAATTAACCAGCTCCTTGACGGCCATTACCGCGCAGTTATCCTCCGACTCAGAGGTGGAGGCTCCCAGGTGCGGCGTGAGAATGATGCCTTGTCTGCCGACCGTCAGCGGATTCGGGAAATCAGAGATATAGCGGCGCATGCGGCCCTCGTCCAGCGCCTC
>CANQIW010000234.1 GCA_947624055.1 uncultured Lachnospiraceae bacterium | reverse complement strand
CGGAAACCGATCAGCGGCAGCGCCGAGAGCGCGGCCTTCGAGAAAAACGCGAACTTCTCGATATCCTGATAGATATTTCCGTAAGGCTTCGCCCCGGAAAAATAGTATTCATTGTCGATAAAATAGAACTGCACGCCGTCGTACTGCATCTCCAGCACGCCGACATACTGGGAACGCCACGCAAGATCCATATAGAAATGCGTCACGTAATTCATCTTGCTCTTCCACTCTTCACTCATGCACTGATACTTCGGAAGAATCACGCGCACGTCGAATTCATTCTTGTCAAAGCACTTCGGCAGGGAGCCGGCCACATCCGCGAGACCTCCCGTCTTGATAAACGGCACCGCCTCAGATGTCACATACAATATTCTTTTCATATACGAACCTCCGCTTATTCGACATTATCGAGATCAATCTGATTATAACTCATTTCTCGCATAATGAAAAGCATTTCTTCTGTCCGATTTGATAAATATTGTATGTTTTTCTCCACTGTGTGGTTACAGATTGTGCATTTTCCGCAAAAACAGCTGCAGTCCTCCGCCTTCTGTCACGCGCGATTCTTATATTCAAGACGTATCTTGTCGGCGATCAGCGCGATAAACTCGGAATTTGTCGGCTTGCCCTTTCCGTTGCTGACCGTGTAGCCGAACAGCTCGTCGATCGTGTCCATCTTGCCGCGGCTCCAGGCCACCTCGATCGCGTGGCGGATCGCGCGCTCCACACGGCTCGGCGTCGTCTGATGCCGCTTCGCGATCGTCGGATACAGGATCTTCGTGATCGAATTGAGCATCTCCATATCGTTCACCGACATGATGATCGCGTCGCGCAGATACTGGTATCCCTTGATGTGCGCCGGGACGCCGACCTCATGGATGATATTCGTGACGTCCGCCTCAAGGTTGTGTTCCATATACTCCTTATTATTCTCATAGGAGCTTATCTTTTTCGTCTTCGCATAGGTCTTCTGATGTCTTCCCCGCACCTTCTTGATACGGTTCACAACCATGTCGTTGTCGAACGGTTTCAGAATGTAATAGTCCGCTCCGAGTTCAAACGCGTCCTCCGTCATTTTCTCCTGACTGACCGCCGAGATTACAATAAATGCCGGCCTTTTCAGGCTCTGGTCGTGATTGACACGATCCATCACCGTCAGCCCGTCCAGCTTTGGCATAATAATATCCAAAAGGACAACATCCGGCTTTTTCTCCCGGATAATCTCGATAAGTTCCTCCCCGTTTCCCGCTTTTCCAACAACTTCCAGCTCTTCGTCACTGCTGACGATATGATCCAGCAGCTGCACCATCCTCTCATTGTCGTCGGCGATCGCGATATTAAGCTTTTCCATTGCCAAATCCTCCCCTGTCTCAATATTTTGTCGTTGCACTGATGCATTTTTTGGGGCCCCTTACCAAAAATTGTCACGCACAAAAACTACTTGTATTATATAACAACCTCATGTGTTGGCAAGAAAATCTTATCGCAGAAACCGACATGATTCTGCCTGTTTTTCCCGCAGCAATATGTACCCCTCCGTATATAGAAACGCATTTTATGTGGAAATGTGACGATATGAACACATTTTTGTCGAAAAAGGGCGAAAATTTATGTCGGAGAGATGTCAGAAAAAGCCGGCATATGAAATATCATACACCGGCCTGAATTTTTCTATATTCAGCTGTGCCCAGCCTGCTTACTCTGCCGCAGTCACGGATGTAATGTGCGGGTTCACGCCCTCGTACCAGTACAGGAAGCCCTCCATGTCGATCACATCGCCGACCTTCAGCTCCTTGACCGCCTTGTAGACGTCCGTCGTGTTGTCGCACAGATAGGACTCCACCGTGAAGGTGTAGGTCTCGCCGTTTAAGGAAACGTCAAAGTAAAGATCGCTGCCGTCCTCGCCTGAGCCGTCCCAGTTGTACAGGAACGCCGCCTCGTTGCCCTCCGGATCTTCTTTCGCCTCGACCGTCATGCCCTTAAACGTGACAAGCTCATTCTGATGGTCGATCAGCTCGTCCGTGCCGAGCAGCTCCGTCACATCCTCCGGCTCCGCGATATACTCGCCGTCCAGGATCTCAAAAGTCGCGCCCTCAGCGATCTCTACCTCGCCTTCCCACTCAGCCTTGTAGCCGGTCACACGGATCTTCGTGCCGACCTCGAGCTTGTCGTAATCCTCCTCGGAGCAGGCCATGTTGTAGATAAAGTACGCGCCGTCATGATCCTGCGTGTAGAGCGTCGCCTTGTCCTCCCACCAGGACTGCTTTGCCTGGACGTAGGTCTCGATCACGACCTCGTCGTCCACAGCCGCCGCCATGTACTCGTCGTGCGTCATAACGCCCTCGGACTTCTCCTCCGGGGTGAGCGCCGGCTCCGTCTCCATCTCCATCTCCGTCTCAGCAGCCATAGCCATGCTGGCGGAAGCCAGAACAAGTGAAGCTGTCAGTAAAAGTGCCGTAAATTTTTTCATCTTTATCCTCCTTGTGGTACCGTGATCGCTCATTCCAGCGACCGGTAATGGGTTGCTTCCGAATCATTCTGACGACCCGGAGCGTGATTCACACCCTATTATACACAAAAGTCTCAGGAAATCAATCATTATTTGTGCACATAACTGTCATCTTCTGTTCCTTCTTCTAAATCCTGTCAGGAGCAGATATCCTGCGATCAGCACCCATGCCGCCGCGAGCGCCGCGAGCAGCAGCTTAGACGTAAGCGGCAGCGGGCCGAGAGCCCCCGGCTCTGTGCCGGCAGCGTTTGGATCCATCTGCGCGCTCCCCTGATCCAGATGATACAGAGACGCCGTATCCTCATACAGCTTTTCGAAATAGGCATCGTCCACCGTCTGCTTTCTGCGGACGGACTTGGTCGTCGTCTCGATCAGCTGTCCGGCCGCGTCGCGCAGAGAAGCGGACCCGTTGAACACCGGCGTCACGAACGTGTCGTCCGTGTGTGACAGAAGCAGCTTCGCCGCCTGCAGCTTGACGTCGTAATAAGTGGCATTATCCTCGCCTTCCCGCTGCAGATAATCCTTGTATTCTGCGCTCTCCTGCGCCTTGCCCGTCACCGGCACATAGCCCTCGGTCTGCGAGTAGGCGATCTGCACGTCGTTCGTCAGCAGATACTGCGCGAACAGCCACGAAGCCAGCACCTCCTGCCTGTCCGCCTTGTTGAATACACAGACGGACGGCCCCTGCGAGATCATCTGCGGGTGCTCCGGGTCAAACTGCGGGATCTCCATGACCGCCGTCTCAAACTCGACCAGCTTGTCCTCGCTGATGTCCAGAAGCGGCGCGTGCGTGCCCATCCAGGTCGCGCCCGCCGTGGAGTCGACCGCGAAGATGCACTGCCCCGCGTTCAGGAAGTTCGCCGGATAGCCGGAAATCTTGAAGGTCGAAAATGCTCCGCTCTTTACATGCTGCGCAACTGTTTCCAGAAGCTCCTTCGTCGTATCATTGAAGATCTGAATTTCCCCGGACTCCGTCGAGTAGCCGGCCTCCTTCTGCCGCAGCATCTGGATCATCATGTTGTCCGTCGACTTGTAGATGAACGGGATCAGGACATTCTGCCCGTTGAGCTTGAACGTGCCGTCCGCGTTCTTCTCCGTCGCGGCCTCCGAGACCTCCCAGACAAAGTCCCAGGTCAGCGTCTCCGGCAGCGTATAGCCGAGCTGCTCTACAAAACTCTTGTTCACATAGCACGCCTCGGTAGAGCGCATGTAGGGGATCGCGTAATGGTTTCCGCCAAACGCGCATTCCTCCAGAAACTGCGGAATGATCTCCTCCTGTGTGGGCGAATCGAATTTCAGTTCGCTGCCGCCGAGCCCGTACTTCTCGTCCGCAAACAGGCCGTCGAGCGGCACCACGCTA
>CANQIW010000233.1 GCA_947624055.1 uncultured Lachnospiraceae bacterium | reverse complement strand
ATCTCATCTCCCGCGAGGCTCATCAGCTTCGCCACCTGCGAGATGTTGCCGGACGCTTCCTTCACGCCCACGATATTCTTTACATTCTTCACAAGCCACGCCGCCGTCTCCGGCAGGATGTTGCAGCCGGTCCTGCTCGGCACATTGTACAGGATGATCGGCAGGCTCACCGACTCCGCGATCTTCGTGTAGTGCTGCTTCAGGCCGTTCTGCGTCGCCTTGTTGTAGTACGGCGTCACGAGCAGCAGCGCGTCCGCGCCGTCCTTCTCCGCCTCCTGTGAGAGCTGGATCGCGGTCTGCGTGCAGTTGGAACCCGTACCGGCGATCACCGGGATGCGCTTCGCCACCTTCTCGATCGCGAAACGGATCACCGCCGAGTGCTCCTCCATCGTCAGTGTAGCCGACTCGCCCGTCGTCCCGCAGATGATGATCGCGTCCGTCCCCTCCGCGATCTGATACTCCAGAAGCTCCGCCAGCGCGTCGTAATTTACCTCTCCGTTCTCATACATCGGCGTGACGATCGCCACGCCCGCCCCCTTAAAAATAGCCATGTTTCAAATCCTCCTTATAAAAGCTTTTCTTTCCACGTCTACAAACTGCATAAAAATTTGCCTGAAATCGAGCGGGAAAGTTCCTTTCCCTGCTCGCCGCGCGACCCGCGTGCTGCGACAGCAGCTACTTTCCCTGCGCGAGTCTGCGCACAAAAAGAGACTGCCGACAGACAGCCCCAAAAGAATTTGCAGAATCACTTTCTTCAGATAGCTCTCCATCGAATCCCGATGACAGTCATACGGTTATTCACCGTATGCCCAAGAAAACAGTCTGCGGGAACTGCCTCTTTCGGCGTTCTCCCCTTTCCACAGTCTTCGCCTGCACCCGAACACATCCGACCGTGTACTCATGGATCACGCAACCTCTATCGTTCCAAGATTTCTTCCACTATAGCATTATTATGTTGTGTTGTCAACGGTTTCAGCAGGGAAATGCTTTCCCTTCCGCCCGGTACGGAGTCGAAAGCATCGTCACCTCGTCGACATACGGCCAGAGTTCCCTGCACTCGCTGGTTCCGGTCAGATACAGCTCCGTGCCCTCACCCACTGCGTCGATCAGTCCGCGCAGCTCCTCGATTGTCACGATCCCCTTGTCCGTCAGGCCAAGGATCTCATCGAGGATCAGCACATCCGCCTCCTCCGTCACCAGAACCTTCTTCGCAAAATTCAGTCCGTTCTTGATATTGTGAATCTCATCCTCCTTCTCTCGTTCCGTGAGATTCTCGTAGTTGGCCGCAAATCTCTGAAAACGAAACAGCTTGACCTCCGGCTCCAGCCGCTTGAAAAATTCCAGACTTCCGCCGGACTGCTGCTCCTTCAGAAACTGAATCAGCACAACTTCTTTTCCTTCCGCGGCCGCGCGCACGCCCTTGCCAAGCGCCGCGGAAGTCTTCCCCACGCCGGTTCCGCAGAAAATGTGTATATATCGTCCGCTCATTGTCCACCTCATCGTCGCCACAGCCGACGGTCCTCCTTGACCCTGACGGACTCCGCGTCCTGCGTCTGTGGCCCTGTATTTGCAAATGCTCCCTTATATTACTATATTTTCCATGAGAATGCAAACATTATCGCAAAAGTCGCCGGCCTGTAAAGTCGGATCCATATATAGCTGCGCAGACTGTGCCGGCTACTCCAGATATTCCAGCTTGCTCACAGACACCTCATAGGCGATGCGTTTCTCCGTGGTCTCATCATCCAGACGCTTCACATATTCCCTGCTCTGGATCCGTCCCCACACCTGCACATGTCCGCCCACCTCAAAGCCTGAGGTAAAACGGGCGTTTCTCCCCCAACAAATGCAGGGTATATAATCCGATTTCCCGTACGGGCGATTGACTGCCAACAGCATATCCGCGATCTCACGCCCCAGCGGCGTTCTCCGGTACACCGGCGTTTTGCAGATATAGCCGTCCAGGAAAATCTGGTTGCTCTTCACCTTGTCTCCGTCTTCCTCCACGAAATTGACTTCGCGCGCAAACACCGAGAGCACGAGCTTATTCCTCTTTTCCTCGTGCCTGTTATACGATCGGAACTGTCCGAAAACCTGTATGTACTGCCCTTCGTAGTCCTTCGTGACGTCGATCAGCCGCTCTGAGATCATCACCGGAATGATATCGGAGGAATCACTCAGTCTCTGAACGGAAATATCCACCATGTAAAATCCTTCCCCGAACACCTCGTGGCTGAAGCCAAAGTCGGAAACGATCTTTCCCATGATGGATACCTGATTGTTTTCAATGATCTTATCTGTCATAAAGCGTTGTTCTCCCTTCTTCGTACGAAGTATCTTCTCGTATTTCTGTTACTCCATATTTATTTATGCGAAAGCAGTTCCGAATATGTCTGTTTTTTCAAAAAAATAAAAAAATGCGCGGCGAGGCTTGTAATCTCCAAAAATTGTGATAAACTGAACAAGGTTTAAACATATGTATAAGAGGGAATGAGTAAATTTATGATCAGAGAAGACGTAAGAAATGTTGCGATTATCGCGCATGTTGACCACGGCAAGACAACGCTCGTGGATGAACTTTTGAAGCAGAGCGGTGTGTTCCGCGAAAACCAGGAGGTCGCCGAGCGCGTCATGGACTCCAACGATCTGGAGCGGGAGCGCGGCATCACGATCCTGTCCAAGAACACCGCTGTTTTTTATAAGAACACAAAGATCAACATCATCGACACGCCTGGCCACGCCGATTTCGGCGGCGAAGTAGAGCGCGTGCTCAAGATGGTCAACGGCGTCATCCTCGTTGTGGACGCGTTCGAGGGCGCGATGCCCCAGACAAAATTCGTGCTGCGCAAGGCGCTCGAACTCGATCTCCCGGTCATCGTATGCATCAACAAGATCGACCGTCCGGAGGCCCGCCCGAACGAGGTCATCGACGAAGTGCTTGAGCTCTTCATCGAACTGGAGGCCTCCGACGAACAGCTCGACTGCCCGTTCGTCTACGCCTCCGCGAAGGCCGGCTACGCGGTGCTCGACCCGAAGGACGAGCCGAAAAACATGGCGCCGCTCTTCGACACGATCCTGAACTACATCCCAGCGCCGCAGGGCGACGAGAACGGCCCGACGCAGGTGCTGATCAGTACGATCGATTACAATGAATATGTGGGACGCATCGGCGTCGGCAAGGTCGACCGCGGCACGATCTCCGTGAATCAGGAGGCCGTTCTCGTGAACCACCACGACCCGGACAAGAAACAGAAAGTCAAGATCAGCAAGCTCTATGAGTTTGACGGCTTGAACAAGGTGGACGTGAATTCCGCGACAATCGGTTCCATCGTCGCGATCTCCGGCATCGCGGACTTACACATCGGCGATACGATCTGCGCCGCGGACGCGCCGGATCCGATCCCGTTCCAGAAGATCTCCGAGCCGACGATCTCGATGAATTTCATCGTCAACGACAGCCCGCTCTCCGGGCAGGAGGGCAAATACGTGACCTCCCGCCACATCCGCGACCGTCTGATGCGTGAGCTGAACACGGACGTCAGCCTGCGCGTCGAGGACACCGAGGACACGGATACGTTCAAGGTCTCCGGGCGCGGCGAACTGCACCTGTCCATCCTGATCGAGACGATGCGCCGCGAAGGCTACGCGGTCAGCAAAGCCGAGGTCATCTACAAGACCGACGAGCGCGGCAAGCGGCTTGAACCGATGGAGCTCGCCTACATCGACGTGCCGGAGGAATTCTCCGGCAGCGTCATCCAGAAGCTGAGCCTCCGCAAAGGCGAGCTGCAGGGCATGAGCGTCGGGCAGGGCGGCTACTCCCGCCTCGAGTTCTCAATCCCGTCCCGCGGTCTGATCGGCTACCGCGGCGAGTTTTTGACCGACACGAAG
>CANQIW010000232.1 GCA_947624055.1 uncultured Lachnospiraceae bacterium | reverse complement strand
TACATCGGGAACCACGGCTCGTTGTGCTCAACGATGGAACCGATCATATCCGGATAGTTCTCAGCGCCGTACGCCTCGAAGCAGGCCTTCAGCGGCTCAGCAAGGCCGGAGAAGAACTCGGACGTCTGCTCAGACGGCTGCATCGCGTTCTTGCCGTCTCTGCTGGTGCCCAGCCACTGCGGCATGTAGGAGTACTGGCAGAAGTGAGAAGCCTGGTAAGCGGTATCCGCCGCCTGCATTCTCATCTCATCCGTTCTGTAGTACAGGCCTTCGTCGTCTACCAGATAGTCAACGCCCTCGATGCCCCAGAAGCGGAGGTCATGGATCTCCTGATCCAGAATGTCGTTCATGAACTTGAACGCAGCGTCCGGATCCTCGCAGCTCGTGGTAACCGCACATCCGCTGGAATTGTTCAGCGTGTCGTCGTATGTATGCCATCTGTTGTCCATGCCTTCCTCGATCGTCAGGCCAAGCGGAACGTAGTTGCAGCCCTTGAGGTCAAGACCCTGCTGCTTGAACACATCGTTTACCGTGAAAGCGAAATCCCACCACTGATCGCACATGCCGAGCACTGCGCCCGTGGACAGCTTCGCGATGTACTCATCGTAGATCTGGGTAGCGAACTCGCCGTCGATCATGCCCTTGTTGTACTCCTCGTTCAGCTTCTGGAAGTACTTCTTCGCGGTCTCGGTCGTGTTGTAGTCCACGATCTTCGGAGCGTTCGGATCGGACTTGTCTACGATAACGGAACCGTCGTTCGGATAGCCGTCCAGGAACTCCGGAGCGTTCTCAATGCAGAAATATCTCCAGTCGTCGCAGAGGATCGTGTACGGGATGTTCGGCGTGCCGTCTTCCATGGTCGGGTTCGCCTCGTAGTAGCCCTCGAGAAGATCGAAGTACTGATCCAGCGTCTTGATCTCCGGATAGCCTGCCCACTCAAGCACTCTCGCCTGCACCCAGAAAGCCTCGTCGTTGTGTGTCGTGCTTCTGTTCTCGCCATAGCTGTTCTGGAACACGTTCGCCCAGTAGATGTGGCCGTCGTCCTGACGGAACATATCCCACTCTTCGTCGCTGTACATTTCCTTCAGGTTCGGATACTGCTCAAGATAATCATCCCACGCCACCAGCGCGCCCTCGTCGTACAGAGCCATCATGCCGTCGCCGCCATCGATGAAGTCCGGCAGGTCGCCGCTCGCGATGATCGTACCGACTGCCTCAGCAGCCGTCTGGCCGGTCAGCCAGGTCTCTTTTACTTTCGCGCCCACCTTGTGCGCGATGATGTCCATGATCTCATTGTCGTCGTTGATCTCGGAACCCGGCATCGCGGAGAACATCGTAAAGCTGATGATCTCATCGTCCGAGTACTCGCCTTCCTCCGCGGAAGCCGTGAAGCCGGTCATCATCGTGGCCGCCATTGCTGCGCTCAGGAAAAGAGCTGTCATTTTTCTCAGTTTCATTTTTTACCTCCTTTGAAATGTTTTTTCTACGGTTCTTAAACCTGAGGATATTATAAATTGTTCACAGAAAAAACACAACCTGAGAAAGTCGAGAAAAAGACCCGAAAAAGTCTAGACATGTTCCTGTGTTTCTTCCGGACGACACTTGGGATAAAATGTCTGTTTACTGAAAACGTTGTAGGCTGAATAGCTTTTGTCTCAAACGTCCTTGCGGTAACGTGAGGGCGTACAGCCCTTGAGCTCGATAAATTTTCGAATGAAGTAGTCTCCGTCCCGGTAGCCGACGTCCTCCGCGATCTCGCTGATCCGCTTGTCCGTGTTCCTCAGCTGTCTCGCCGCCTCGTTGATCCGGTAGCCGGTCAGGTAATCCTTGAAGGACTGTCCGTATTTCTTCCGGAAGATCTGCCCCAGGTAGGAGCTGTTGATATAGTATTTCTTCCCGAGGTCGCGGAGCGTCAGGTTCTCCGCGTAATTTTTGCGGATATCCTTCTCGATCTCCGCGAGAACCCCGCTCGAGACATTCCTGCGCAGCTGCATGAGGTAATCGGCGTAGGCGCAGGCAAAGCGCGACAGATGCAGACTGCTGCCGCGGCTGACCCCATCCTCGAACGCACCGCTGCTGATGAAGCGCAGGATCTCCTCCTGGTCGGCGTCGCTGTCCAGCTCCGACGCCAGATGAACCAGGCGGAACAGCAGATAGTTGATGTTCAGGTTCACGCTGTCGCTCTCCATGCCGCTCTGCCGCATCTCCAGAAACAGCCTGTCCACTCCCCTGGATATCTCGTCCTGTTCGTTCTGATCGATCGCGGTGAACAGCGCGTCAAGAGTCTCCTTGCACAGAGCGATCCCTCCCTGCTTCACCTGTGCCTCGTCCTCGTAGATGTAGACCGGCTTCCGGCTGTGGAAGGCCTCCAGCGGGCGCAGGATGCACGCCGTCCCATAGGAGACCGAGACCTGTCGGATATCCGCGACCTTCTTGCCGACCAGAAGGCGGACCTCATGCTGCATGAGCACCTCCAGCTTCCGGTGGAATTCCTCCAGATATTCCTGCTCCGTACAGCCCAGCCTGGCGGCCATATAATCGCAGTAGATGAATCCGACGCCGTAGCTGACCCGATCCTGGGACACGTCGAACACACAGTGCGTGCTGTCCTCCCGCAGCAGACTGCGGCAGCTCTGGTAGAGCTTGCGCTGGATCGCGCGCAGCTCGCCCTCCTCCGCCTCCACATACTGCGCGTCGCAGAATTCGATCTCGATATAGCGGACGCCCTCGGACAGCTGCATATGCGCTTTCACATAATCCAGATTGAAATCATCGTTCTTTCCAAACAGAAGGGAGATGATATTCCTCGCCAGATACGCCTCCTCGTAGCGCTCCTGATCCTGCTGCTCCTGCCTCGCGTGCTCTGAGAGATTGTTGAATTTGCGCAGGATGCGAAGCAGCTCCTCGCGCTCCACCGGCTTGAGCAGATAGTCCATGCAGCCGTCCCGGATCGCCTGCTGCGCATAGGAAAAATCACTGTAGCCGCTCAGGATCACAAAAGCGGCGTCCGAGATCTGCTCTCTCCGAACGGTCTCCAGCAGCTCCAGACCGCTCATGACCGGCATCGCGATATCGGTAATCACAAGATCAACCTGATTTCCTTTCAGATAATCCAGCGCTTCCCGGCCGTTCGCCGCAGTCGCAGCAACCTCATACCCCTCCGCCTTCCAGTCGATCAGAACCAGAAGCCCCTGCACAATAAAGTATTCGTCGTCTACAAGCAGTACCTTGAGCATACGCAATTCCTCCCTGACGCCATTTTCTAAAGCTCCCTCCCGGAAAAAGTCTCTGTCTCGTCTGCAGCCGCTTAATCACTGTCAGCTTCCGCGAACGGCATCCGGATGGACACCGTGGTGCCGATCCCTTTCTCGCTCTCTACCGTGAATTTGGCGTGATCATTCGTCATCATTCGGAGCCGCAGACACACGTTCACGATGCCCACGCGCCCTTTCTCCTTCAGCATATCAATGCTCGCGTTGTCCATCCGATACTGCAGAGCCTGAAGCTCGTCCTCCTCCATGCCCCCGCCGGTGTCCTCCACCTCGATGCACAGCTCCTGTCCGGAGCGGTAGACACGCACGAAGATCCAGCCCGGCGTCGTCTTGCTCTCGATCCCGTGCACGCAGGCGTTCTCCGCCAGCGTCGTGACCGTGAGGCGCGGGATCTCCTGCTCCCTGCACTCCTCCTCCACCTCCAGACGGTAGGAAAGCCGGTCTCCGAAGCGGTATTTCTGCAGCTCCAGATATGCCTCGACAAACTCCATCTCGCGGCCGACCGTGCCGGTGTCAGACGTCCAGTCCACGGTCTGCCGCTCCATGACCGCCAGCTTCTCAACCATGCCGGCCGTCTCGAATTCTTCCTTCAGGATGCTGTGCATGCGGATGCTCT
>CANQIW010000231.1 GCA_947624055.1 uncultured Lachnospiraceae bacterium | reverse complement strand
TCCGTTTCCTCTACACCATCGGGGATATGTCGGACAGCACCGGCGTGGTTCCGCAGTACATCAGCATCGAGACTCTGGACACAGTGCTTGCGGCGCTCTCTGAGGATGACGCGAGCTTTGTGAACAAGAAGTACACGGACAGCGATGTGGCGGAGAACTACAAGGAGCTGCTCCCCTCGGCGGCAAAGGGCGCGTCGCAGCTGCGCAAGCTGAACAAATATTTTGAGGAGGCCGGCTTCACGAACGAGGACTATATGCGTGAGATGGAAAACTCCGGCGTGGAGGGCGCGGTCCCCATCTCTTTTGAGATTCCGCTGGAATACCGTCTGAACGGCGACGCGGTGGACGTATCCATCCCCATGAACCACGTGGTGGAGAACGGCGGCGGCACGATCTTCCGCATTCAGCTTCTGCGCTATTTCGGCGCGGCGGGTAAGGATGAGGAGGGCTATATGCTGGTGCCGAACGGCTCCGGCTCCCTGATCAACTTTAACAACGGGAAGACCGCGGCGGACAATTATTCCGAGTATGTGTACGGCATCGACCCGCTGGCGGCGGAGTACACCGTGCTGGAAAACACGGAGAACATAAAAATGGCGTTGTTCGGGCTGTTCCGCGAAAAAAGCAGCGTGTTCGCCACGATCGAGGACGGCGCGTCGCTCGCCTACCTGAGCGCGGGCGTGTCCGGCAAGATCAATGAATACAATTACGTGTACCCCACGTTTGTGCTGCGCGGCAATGATAAGCTGTCCATGTTCGGCACCACCGGCAACGAGGCGGATATCCCCATCGTGGAGAAAAATTTCTATGACGCGGACCTCACGGTGAAGTATACCATGCTCGGCGAAGAAAACGCGGGATATGTGGGGGCGGCGAATTATTACCGCACGCGTCTGCTGGATGAGGGAGTACTCACCGCAAAGGAGCAGACGGACGGCGACATCAAATTTTACTACGATGTGCTGGGCGGCGTGGATATGACGAAATTCTTCCTGGGCACCCAGTATCAGGGCTTATATGCGATGACCACCTTCGACGAGGCCAAGGAGATGTCGGACGACCTGAAAGGTCTGGGCGTTTCCAACCAGGTGATGAACTTCCAGGGATGGATGAACCGCGGCTACTACCACGACGTGACGGACAAGCTGAAAGTTCCGGGCAAGCTTGGCGGCAGGCTGGGGCTTGGAACCCTGAATGAGACTTTAGAGAGAAACGGCGGCACCTTCTACGCGGACGTGGCGTTCCAGCAGGTGACGTCGGTCAGCAGGCGCTACTCGGAGAACAACGAGACGTCGAGATACTACGGCGGCGGCTATATCGCGGAGTTCGGCCTGGTGAATCCGTCCACTCTGCGGCGGACGTCGGGGCTCGGCTACGACGAGAACCACTATTACCTCGTGTCACCGAAATTTCTCACGCGCTATGTTGACAGATTTGCGGCAAAGATCGGGAATTACAATGTGGACGGGATCTCCCTGCGGGACCTTGGAAACGAGCTTCACTCCGATAAGAAGCGGACCAATATCATCCATCGCGAGCAGGCGCTCGACGTGGTGAGGGGATCTCTTGAAAAACTGAAGGAGACCGGCAAAAAGATCATGGTGAACGACGGAAACGATTATTCGTTCGCCTATGCCGACGATATCATCAACGCGCCGCTGACCGACAATGATTACTACATTGTGGATGAGACGGTTCCGTTCTACGAGATGCTGATTCACGGCTGTATCGATTATTCGGGCAGCGCGGTCAACCTGAGCGACACCTACGACCGGGCGGACATTGTGCTGAACCTGATTGAGACGGGCGCTTCCCCGCATTTCATGTTCTCGGCAAAGAATTCGAGCGACATCAAGAATACGGGCCTGAACCGTTTCTGCTCCACAACCTACAGCAGCTGGAAAAACGACGCGTATGCGATCTATCAGGAAGTGAACGAAGCTCTGAGAGGTGTAAAGGACAGCGCGATCGTAAACCATGAGATATTGAGCGACACCCTGCGCGCCGTCACCTATGAAAACGGTGTGAAGATCTACGTGAACACCGGGACGCAGGACGAGCAGGCGGACGGCATCACCGTCCCGGCCAGAAGCTATCAGATAGGAGGCGAAGCAGATGAGTAAGAAAAAGAAAAAACTGACGCTCTCAAGAAAGCGCAGCATCACGGGCCTCCTGTTCATTATGCCGTGGCTGATCGGATTTATCTGGTTCTATGCGAGAAGCCTGTTCATGTCCATTGAATTTTCGCTGTCGGACCTGACGGTGAACCCGGGCGGCGGCTACACGCTGGACTTCGTGGGTCTGAAAAATTTCCTGTACGCGTTCCGCGCGCACGCCACCTACAAGCAGGTGCTCACCACGTCCATCGGCAACATGCTGATCGACGTGCCGCTGATCACATTCTTCAGCTTGTTCATGGCCCTGCTTCTGAATAAAAAATTCCGCGGAAGGACCCTGGTGCGCGCCATCTTCTTTTTGCCCGTCATCCTGAATTCGGAGGCGATTATGGCGGCGATGGATCTGGTCCGCACCATGATGAGCGGCGGTATTTCCAGCGCCAGCGCGGAGATGGCGGAGGCGACGGCCGGGACCGGCGTGGGGCTCACCTACTACATAGAAATGTTCAGCAATCTGGGCCTGCCGGACTCGATCATCACCTATATCGCCGGGGCGGTGGACCGGATCAGCGACATCATCAACGCCTCCGGCGTGCAGATCATCATCTTCATCGCCGCGCTGCAGTCGATCCCGGAGTCCATGTACGAGGTGGCGAAGATCGAGGGCTCCACGGCTTACGAGACCTTCTGGAAGGTGACCTTCCCGCTGGTGATGCCGCATATCGTCACGAACGTGGTCTACACCGTGGTCGACAGCTTCACGCAGTCCGAGGTGGTGGAGCTGGCCTACGAGACCGCCTTCACGGAGATGAACTACGGACTGAGCTCCGTGTTCAGTCTGGTGTCCACGGTGGTCACCTGTCTGATCCTGGTGATCGTCTGCCGCTTCATACAGAAGCGAACGTTCTACTATAACTAGGAAAGGAGAGAAGAGATGGAAAAGGCAAAGAAGAAATCATTGCTTGTACGGTACCGCGAGCTGATGGCGGACAGCCAGTTCACCAACGACCGCACCCGCTGGGCGGGCAATGTGAAGAAGTTTATCCTGTTCGTTTTCCGCCTGGTGCTGATCGTCGGCGTGTGCTATGTCATCCTGGGTCCGGTTATCGGTATCGTCAGCAGCTCTTTTTTCTCCGACGCGGACAGCTACAATCCGATGGTATACCTGATCCCGCAGGAGCCCACGCTCGGGCGCTACACGATGGCGGCGGAGTATCTGAATTACGGCAAGACCGTGACGGCCTCCCTGCTGTACTCCCTGTCGCTGATGCTGATCCAGGTGTTCATCTGTTCCATGGTGGGTTACGGATTCGCAAGATACAATTTTCCGCTGAAAAATGTCTTATTTGCGTGCGTGGTCGTCATGATCGTCATTCCTACCAACACGATCATGCTCCCGCTGTATATGACATTTGCGAAATTTGATATCTTTGGAATTATAAAGGCAATACGGGGGGATGCTGTCAACCTCCTGTCCACGCCGATCCCGATGTACATTATGACATTCTTCGGCTGTGGACTCCGGTCGGGGCTGTACATTTACATCTTCAACCAGTTCTTCCGCGGACTTCCGAAAGAGATTGAGGAAGCGGCGTTCGTGGACGGAGCCGGGACGCTGTATACGTATTTTCGTATCATGCTGGTAAATGCGCTGCCCTCGGTCATCACCGTAGCGATCTTCTCTATGGTGTGGCAGTATAACGATACCTTCTACGCGAACCTGTTTCTGATCAGCAACGACATCGTGATCAGTAAGCGCATCGCCACGATCGAAGCGTCGAT
>CANQIW010000230.1 GCA_947624055.1 uncultured Lachnospiraceae bacterium | reverse complement strand
CATCAAGCCATGCCGTCTATGCGTCAATTGGGGATTATGATCGATATGCCTCCGGCGACGCCTTCTATCTCATCGTCGGACAGCTCTTCTTCTGGGCAAGTGTTATCGGACGGAGCTTTTGCCTGCTCCTCGGCCGGTTTTTCACCACATCCTTTGGCAGCAACGATTGGCTTCTCCTGCTTTGCCTCTTTCATCGTTTCAGACATGTCTTTTTTCATGATGTGCTCTCCTTTCGTTTCATTTTTTCTTTTTCTTTTTATTTTTTCTTTTCATTTTTGGTTTTTCTCTTTGTTCCCCGTTCCCGTCTGTTGTGTATTATGATCCGCTGTCGGCCAAGCAGCCGTCCCTTGCTCTGTTTTCATTTATTGATACGCCGGACACAGGCTTTTGTTAAGTCTCCTATTCTATTATATTTCATACGCCGGACGAGTTCTTTTGTTGATTATAATGTTATCGCGCTTCTTTCTTTCACATTTTATCATACTTTTGACAATTTTAAAAGAATCTGGTTGATTTTCTTTGCTTCCCTATGTATAATACCGTAATGAAGGCGTTTTCCCGACCTTCTGAGGAGACGGCAGGACCCTCGTCGCAGGGCTTGCCAGGTACTTACCAACAAAATACTATGAAAGAAAAGAGGTTACATGATGGCAGAGATCAATTTAAGCAAGTACGGCATTTCCGGAACTACTGAGATCGTGCGCAATCCTTCTTTCGAGACGCTCTTCGAGGAAGAGATGAAGCCGGGTCTCGAGGGCTATGAGAAAGGCCAGGTGAGTGAGCTTGGCGCTGTGAACGTTATGACAGGTATCTACACCGGACGTTCCCCAAAAGACAAATTCATCGTAATGGACGAGAATTCCAAGGACACCGTATGGTGGACGACTCCCGAATATCCGAACGACAACCATCCGGCATCCCAGGAGACCTGGGCGGCAGTCAAGGAGCTTGCGCTCAAAGAGCTCTCCAACAAGAGACTTTTCGTGATGGATACGTTCTGCGGCACGAACAAGGACACCCGCATGGCGATCCGCTTTATCGTTGAGGTGGCATGGCAGGCGCACTTCATCAAGAACATGTTCATCCAGCCGTCCGAGGAGGAGCTGGCGAACTTCGAGCCGGATTTCGTTGTATACAACGCTTCCAAGGCGAAGGTTGAGAACTACAAGGAGCTGGGCCTGAATTCCGAGACGGCTGTCGTGTTCAACATCACGAGCCGCGAGCAGGTCATCCTGAATACATGGTACGGCGGCGAGATGAAGAAGGGTATGTTCTCCATGATGAACTACTACCTGCCGCTGAAGGGCATCGCTTCCATGCACTGCTCCGCGAACACCGATATGGACGGCAAGAACACCGCGATCTTCTTCGGTCTGTCCGGCACCGGCAAGACCACGCTTTCCACAGACCCGAAGCGTCTGCTGATCGGCGACGACGAGCACGGCTGGGACGACAACGGCGTGTTCAACTTCGAGGGCGGCTGCTACGCGAAGGTCATCAACCTCGACAAAGAGTCCGAGCCGGACATCTACAACGCGATCAAGCGCAACGCGCTGCTTGAGAACGTTACCCTGGACGAGAACGGCAAGATCGATTTCGCCGACAAGAGCGTGACCGAGAACACCCGTGTCTCCTACCCGATCAACCACATCGAGAAGATCGTTCGTCCGGTATCCGCAGCTCCGGCAGCGAAGAATGTCATCTTCCTGTCCGCAGACGCGTTCGGCGTACTTCCGCCGGTATCCGTTCTGACTCCGGAGCAGACGCAGTACTACTTCCTGTCCGGCTTCACAGCGAAGCTCGCAGGTACCGAGCGCGGCATCACCGAGCCGACCCCGACTTTCTCGGCCTGCTTCGGCCAGGCGTTCCTCGAGCTGCATCCGACGAAATACGCGGAGGAGCTTGTCAAGAGAATGCAGGCGAGCGGCGCGAAGGCTTACCTCGTGAACACCGGCTGGAACGGCACGGGCAAGCGTATCTCCATCAAGGATACCCGCGGCATCATCGACGCGATCCTCAACGGCGACATCCTGAACGCTGAGACGAAGAAGATTCCTTACTTCAACTTCGAGGTACCGACCGCTCTTCCGGGAGTCGACACGAACATCCTTGATCCGCGCAACACCTACGCTGACGCTTCCGAGTGGGAGACGAAGGCAAAGGATCTGGCGCAGCGCTTCATCAAGAACTTCGCGAAGTACGAGAGCAACGAGCACGGCAAGGCTCTGGTAGCCGCCGGCCCGCAGCTGTAAGAAGCGTTTCTGAGAATCAAAGAGGAAACATACACGCAGAGAACCGGCCAAATGGCCGGTTCTTTTTTACCTTGTCGCTGTTCTTTGCTAATCCAAATCGGAAATACTATAAACAAAATATTATTACAATATGTTTTGTCTCTTTGAGAGCTATTGCAAATCTCTTTTATCTATTTTTCAAGTAATTTCTTTATTGGTATTCTCCTGATTAGAGTTTAAATTATGTTCATGTCATGGATGCTCACTTCGCGGGACTGGTAAATTATAAGAGGGACAGGTTTTTCAAAAAATACTTGCACAAATAAATGGATCTGACATATAATAAATTTGAATGAATATGATATAATTACTTTATATATATTGTGGAGAAACAGCAAGTATGTATGTATTCGATTGGGATGAGAACAAAAATCGAATCAATCAAAAGAAACATGGCATTGACTTTAATGAAGCAAGTTCCGTATTCTTTGATGAAAAGGCAATTTTGTTCGATGATCCGGAGCATTCTGACGGCGATGAAGACAGATTTCTATTGCTGGGAATGAGCGAAACCGCAAACGTTTGTATCGTATGCCACTGTTACAGGGAATCCGATACAGTAATCCGCATTATATCCGCAAGAAAAGCAACCAAGACGGAGGTGACAAGATATGTTAAAGGAATATGATATTGATAAACTGAATCCCCGGCCAAATCCTTACGCCAAAGAATTGAAAAAGCAGGTTACGATAAAAATATCGCCTTCTGTCATCGATTATTTTAAGGAACAGGCCACCCAGATTGGCATGCCTTACCAGACGCTTATCAACCTGTACCTGTCAGATTGCGTGAAAAACAAAAGAAAGCTTCAGATGTCATGGGAGTAAGGCAAAATAAATACAGAAAGATTTTGCCCGGAGCGTCACTCCCGGGCTCTCTTTTGCCCATTGCTCTTCAGTTTACCGCTTTCCCGGATGCCAGCAGCCCGCGGAGGATCTCCCAGAACTGCTTCCTCCTATCCTTTTCCATTTTTTGAAATCTTCTGACCACCGTCCGTGCCAGGATGACCGGCTGCTGAAACAGTTCATATACATCCTGAGCCTTGGTTGAACGGATGAGCTCATACAGCGTATCGACGAAGAGCGCGGCCTGTTCTGTGGAGAGAGCTCGAAGCCACTCGTCAAATCTGCTGTTTCGCTTGCTGCTCTTCTTTCGGAGCCCCTTTGTATACCAGAAGCGCGAACCGCGGATCTTCCACTGCATCAGGTCGTGCTGGACAAATCCGCCCTTATAGCCCGCCACCACGCGATAATCCCGATAGCGTGAAAACATCATCCCAAACACCGACTGCTCCGGCACGATCTTGCAGTACCGATCCCGGATCCGCAGGAAGCCGGGCGTCTCATAAAAATGCCGCCACAAACCGGGGCCGTCGAAGCTGTAGACGCGGCGGATCCGCTCCTGCACCGCCTGCGGGACAAACGACGCGGCGTAGATCGCCAGATTGCCGCCCTTGGAATGTCCGCCTACGGCCATCCGCCCGTCCGTGTAGCGCGCGACGCCTTTTACATAATCCAGCGCCCGCTTCTGGGACGGCACCAGGCGCATGAAGCTCATGTTGAAGTCTTCCTTCCAGCCCACCAGATGCTCGTCCGTCCCGCGGAACGCCACGAACACGCTG
>CANQIW010000229.1 GCA_947624055.1 uncultured Lachnospiraceae bacterium | reverse complement strand
TTCGTGTTTAATTCATTATGGTTACACGGACGCCCTTGCAGGGATTGGTCAATGCCACGGCAAACACGCTTCCGCTCGAATCGACCACGCAGCGGTACTAAGCTCATGCTTTGCATTCGCTAAGTACCGGCGGGTCTCAACGGTTTGCCTTAGGCATTGCCAATCACCTGCACGGGCTGTACGGTGCATACGGAAAAACAGCGTGCGACAGGCGACAGGCTGTCGGTGTTTGCGACGGAACATTTGCAGACACCACACGCGTCTGGTATGCGTTTTATAATGAATTAAACACGAATTTTTGTATGAGGAGGCTTTTGGATGGAGAATCTGCCGGAAAATATGCCGGAGAATAGCGGGGAAGAGAATACAGCTGAGGATACGGCTTCGGAGGCGAAGCAGGAAACAGAGCTGCCGGAGGGATCCGGGACGGAGGAAGGATATATCGGCAGGGGATTCGGAATGGGATTCCTTGCGGGCGTACTCGCGGCTCTGACCTGTGTCTGCGTTTTTCTGCTGGGCTGGAGAGCGGCGCAGCGTGTCGGGCAGCTGCAGCAGGAGCGGGATGAGGAGAGTAGCGGGGAAACGGAAAATATCGGAGCTGAGGTATTGACGGATTATCATACGCTGGCCAAGCTGGATGAGATTCAAAACCTGATTGAGCAGGATTACCTGTGGGAGGTGGACAGCGATGAGCTGTCTGAGTATCTCTTCAGGGGGATTGCCTATGGGATCGGCGACAAGTATTCCAACTACTATTCGCCGCCTGAGCTGAATACCGTTCTGGAGAAGACGCGGGGCGTGTATTTCGGGATTGGGATTACGATCGAGGAGGAGATTGAGGAGGATGAGCAGACACACGAGATCCGCATCATCGAGGTGTATGACGACAGTCCCGCGGGCGAGGCCGGACTTGCGGTGGGGGATGTTATTCTTGCGGTGAACGGCAGTCTGACGGAGGAGATGGATCTGTCACAGGTGACGGATCTGATCAGGTCCCAGGAGGATTCTTTTTCGATGAAGGTCTCTCGTGAGGGGGCCGGGGAATTGGAGTTTGGTCTGGAGTGCGACACGGTGGAGCCCTCTTATGTCGAGGCGGAGCTGCTGGAGGATCAGATCGGATACATCCGGATCACGGATTTCACGGGCAGCGCGGTCGGACAGTTCCGGGAGGCGATTGAGACGCTGAATGAGCAGGGCATGGAGAAGCTGATCATCGACCTGCGGGACAATCCGGGCGGACTTCTGGACTCTGTGAAAGCGATGCTTGATGATATTCTGCCGGAAGGGCTGATCGTTTACACGGAAAATCGGAGCGGCGCGAGAGAGGAATTCTCTTCCGATGAGGAGCAGCTGGTGACCTGCGAGATCGCGGTGCTGGTCAACGGCGGTTCGGCGAGCGCTTCGGAGATCTTCGCCGGAGCGGTGCAGGACTACGGGCTCGGTCCGATCATCGGCACGAAGACCTACGGAAAGGGTGTCGTGCAGGATACGTATACGCTGTCGGACGGCTCCGCGTTCAAGATGACGACGAGAGCGTATTACACGCCGAAGGGACAGATTATCGACGGAAACGGCATCACGCCGGATCTCGTGGTTGAGGACGGCCCGGCGGGCGCGGTCGGCCCGCAGGCTGCGGATGGTCCGGCTGGTGCTTCTGAGACGCAGGACACGGAGGCCGGGAGCGGAGCCGCGGGTTCCGGTGAACCGGGCGTTTCGGCGGAGCCGGAGGATCCGGTGCTCGCGAAGGCGCTGGAGGCTTTGGCGGAACAGGATTGACGGCTGCTTATGCGTTGGATAAGAGGGCGTGCCGGATGACGGTTACGCTTAGGATCTGCCCGGGTGCGGGTGGAAAACGGTGAACATTGGCTATGGACGAATAGAATAATGTGTAACGAACGGGAGCAGATATGGAGAATAAAATTATTTTCCGCGAGATGTTGAGCGAGATCAAAGCGGCGGCCGATGTGTACGGCGGTCAGATCTCGAAGGATGAGATCAGGGAGATCCTTTCCGGGATGCCGCTCACAGAGGAGCATTTCGGACTGATCTATGAGTATTTGGCCGGGCAGAACATCCGCGTGACGGAGGAGCGGCCTGCCAGATTCGGCGCAAAGGGACACACAGAGGGCAGCGTGTCGGAAAAGCAAGGTGCGGAAGAAGCCGGGCCTGGCGGCACGCAGGGGGAAACCGCCGGGGCGGACGAAGCCGCGGAAGACGCCGTACCGGACAACAGATCCGGAGGCCTGGAGGGATATCTGCACCGGCTGCTCGAGCTGGCAGAGGAGTCGTTCGAGGACGAGCATGAGCTGCTCGGACGCCTGATACGCGGAGATGAGGCGGCGAAGGCGCGCCTGATCGAGAGCTATCTGCCGCTGATCTGCGAGGCGGCCGGGAATTTCAAAAGCGAGGAGGTTTTGCTCGAGGATCTGATCCAGGAGGGAAATCTCGGACTGCTGGAGGCGCTCGAAACTCTGGAGCAGTTTGACAGCCCGGCGGCGTGCAGCGCGCACATTCTCAACACGATCAACGAGGCGATGGCGCAGGTGGTCGCCGGCAGCCGCGAGAAGCGGGAGGCGGACGGGCATATCGTCAGCCGGGTCAACCACCTGAACGAGGCGGTGAAGAATCTGGAGCGTGATCTGGGGCACAAGGTGTCCGCGGAGGAGCTGTCCGCATACCTGGAGATGCCGCTGCAGGAGATCCGCGATCTTTTGTGGATGTCCGGCGACCAGATCGAGCTGGAGGGAGAGAACAGATAAGATTCGGCAGAGACGGATACTGGTCATGATGCTGCCGGTAGATTGGATACGGAAAACAGAATTCGGAGGGAAATGATGAAAAAGACAAAGATCATCTGCACGATGGGGCCGAACGCGGACGACCGCGAGGTGCTGAAGGCGCTCGTGGAGAACGGAATGGATATTGCGCGGTTCAATTTTTCACACGGGACGCACGAGGAGCAGAAGGAGCGTTTCGATCAGCTCAAGAGCGTGCGCGAGGAGCTCAAAAAGCCGATCGCGATCCTGCTCGACACAAAGGGACCGGAGATCCGCACAGGCTTGCTCGCGAACGGAGGCAAGGTGACGCTCACGGAGGACGCGGAGTTCATCCTGACCTCGGAGCCGATCGAGGGCGACGAGCGGAGGGTCAGCCAGACCTACCCGCAGCTTGCGCAGGATGTGAAGCCGGGCGACCGCATCCTGATCGACGACGGCCTGATCGGACTTGAGGTGAAGGAGATCCGTGGGACGGAGATCGTCTGCACGGTCTTAAACGGCGGCGAGCTCGGGCAGCGCAAGGGCATCAACGTCCCGAACGTGAAGGTCAATCTTCCGGCGATCACCGAGAAGGACCGGGAGGATATCATCTTCGGCATCCAGCAGGGGATTGACTTCATCGCGGCGTCCTTTGTCCGCGACGCCGACGCGATCAGAGAGATCAAGAATATTTTAAAGGATTTTAACGCGGAGCACATCGACGTCATCGCGAAGATCGAGAACAGCGAGGGCATCGAGAATATCGACCGCATCATCAGCGCGGCGGACGGCGTCATGGTCGCCAGGGGCGATATGGGCGTGGAGATTCCTGCCTATGAGGTGCCGCATGTGCAGAAGATGATTGTCCGGAAGTGCAACCGCAAATACAAGCCGGTCATCATCGCGACGCAGATGCTCGACTCGATGATCCGCAATCCGCGGCCGACAAGAGCCGAGGTGACGGACGTCGCGAATGCGATCCGCGAGGGCGCTGATGCGATCATGCTCTCGGGCGAGACCGCAATGGGCAGATATCCGGTAGAGACCCTGAAAATGATGGTGCAGATCGCGGAGTCTACGGAGAGCTATCTGGATTATGAGACGATGCCGGACTACCGCTCTCTGCGCGGGGACGCGAACGTGTCGAGCGCGGTCGG
>CANQIW010000228.1 GCA_947624055.1 uncultured Lachnospiraceae bacterium | reverse complement strand
CTGCCAGTTCATCAGCGGTTCGCCGCCGAAGAAATCCACTTCGAGATTCCTGCGGTCCCCGGAATTCGCAATCAGGAAATCCAACGCTTTCTTCCCGACCTCATAACTCATCAGCGCGCGTCTTCCGTGGTACTCGCCCTCCTCCGCAAAACAATATCTGCAGGCGAGATTACAGTCGTGCGCGATGTGCAGGCACAGAGCCTTGACTACGGTCTTGCGTGCCTTGTAGTCGGTGATCGCATGCTCATACACATCCTCCGTGAACAGCACGCCGGCATCCGCGAGCATCCTGCATTCCTGCAGCGCCTCGCCGATCTCATCCGCCGGATACTTTGTGATCAGTTCCTCCATGATCTCGGTCAAAAGACCTGTCCCGGGCAGCCCCTCCGGATTATCCTGAGTAAGTTTCCCTTTGCTGTCCGTCTGTTCCGTCGCATCCGTCCTGTCCGCGGATCTTCCTTCTGTATCTGTCTGGCTTTCCACTTCCCGGACAATCCTGTGCATCGTCTGCAGGATCTTATATTCCGGGCATTTCTTCAGCAGAAGCTCGATCACCTCGTATACCAGCTCGTCCACCACATGCACAGAACCACTGTTCACATCCAGCACGATGTTGTATCCATTATTCTTGTATTGATGGATCAATGACAGACTCCTCTCCTGTCAGGCCACGAATCCCCGCCGGCTCTGCGAAACAATGCCTGCAACAGACAAGCAGCGAAGCTGATCCGCTGCCTGTGGTCTGACGCGTATTTTGTTTGTTTCGGTCTGACACCTTCCTATTTACTCTTCTCGCAGGTCTGATTGCCCACCGTGCAGGACGTCTTGCAAGCGGACTGACAGGAGGTCTGGCACTCGCCGCATCCGCCCTTCTTCAGTGTGTCCTGTAACGGTTTCGTATTCAGTGTCTTGATATGCTTCATGCCTGTATTCTCCTTATCCTCATATTATCTGCGGCCAAAATCTTCCTATGGCCAACCTTGTCTGCTATTGTAACACAGAACTTGAGAAAATAAAAGACTTTTTCTCAAAAGATTAGAATATATAATCTTTTCATGGAGGAAATCGTTCATGAATATACTCTTTCTCGGCGGCAGCACCACTGACTGCGACCACTGCTTTACCCCGGATAATCTCGGAACCGGCTACGTGAAGAAGCTCTCGCTCCTGCCCGGCATCACAGCCACAAACGGCGGTACGGACGGCTTCACCTTCCCAGACGTGCTCCGCAAGTGGAGAATGATGTACGCACAGAATACCTACGACTGTGTGGTCATAACCTGCGGCATCAACGATGTCGGCGTAATCGCCGACCTTGAGGAAGCCGGCAGGCATGAGGCGGCCTGCGCGTTTCTCGCGGATTCCATGACTGCGCTGCGGACGCTTCTGCATGAGCTGGGCGGTATGTCAGACATGCAAGAGTCATCCCCATACAGACAAAGGCAAAACGAAATCGCCCTGCCATCTGCAAACGGCACAGCGCAAAACAGAAATAATATCGCTCCACCTGCTGTCTTTCCGAATATGCCAGAAATCCTGCTGCTGGAACCGTTTCTCTTCCCGATTCCCCAGGCCCGTATCCTCTGGCTACCAATCCTTCAGGACATACGAAAGCGTATCCAGGAAGCAATCGCAAGCTTTCATGTCGCACATAGCTCTATTTCTATTTCAAAACCTGCCTCGAATCTTGATACAGAAAACCCAGGAAAACATAGCGTTCTTCCAGAAACAAAGTCTGCTTATGCCAAGAATAAGCGCTGCGTCCGGTATGTCTCTACACAAGCCGCTCTGGACGCTCTCGTCTCAGAGCTTGGATACTCTGCCGTAACAACAGATGGCATACATCTGACAGATAAAGGCCATGAGTATCTCGCGAAGCTTGTAATCGATGCACTTGGAAGGATATAGTTGTTCATTTGAAAATTCCCTATTTTCACGAAATGACACTTTCTAAAGCTTCTGTTTCTCACGAAATGTCATTTTTAACAAAATAAATGGCTATGCCCTACGACATAGCCACATTTTGGAACTACCATCAACAGTTTCATCACTTTTACAATTTCAACTTACAGGCAGGACTTACCTCTAATTCCCTTCCGAAAGAAGCTTCTCATATTCCGCTTTCAACGCATCATACTCTTTCTGCAATTCCTCATACATAGCTTTATAGTCCGGCTCAGATTCTACTTCTGCTTCAGAAACAGCGCCTCCGTACGGAATGACACAGGAAGCAAGTGTGTCTCCCATCATTTCGCTTACTTCAAATTCAATATCAGACTGGCTTGTCAGCTCATATTCCGATTTATAACGGATTTTCCCACCCGGTTTCAGCTCGGATATCGAAGACTGATATTCCATAAGCGGTTCCTGAAACATTCCATAATCAGTAATCCCTATCTGGAGTTGTACGCCATCCTGAAACAGCTTCGTGATATACTGCATGGACGCATATGCGCTTTCTGAAGTCGTGTTTTCATAATCACTGAATAAAATAATATAATTTCTTCCGTTATATTCATAAAAATCATAGCCAACCAGATCATAAATCCCTGCATCACCTTCAACGTGGGGAAGCTCCGGTGCTTCCTCATCAGCCCTGGCAGGAACCGCTCCAAAAGCTGTAAGCAACGCAGACGCAAAAACTACGCACAGTGCTTTCCTCAAATTTTTTCTTCCTCTCATTTTTCTCATTTCCTTTCTTTTATTTTTATACTACTTTATCTTACTTTATCCTATTTACTGGTATATGTCAACTCGAATCGTATATAGTAATAGTAACCAAAAAAGAACCGATTGTCATACTGCAAAAAGCAGTCAGATTTATTTCTGCTTTATAAGAGGTAAACCTATGAAGCCTTTAAAAAACAAAGTCAGCATCACGCTTGACGCAGATATTACCGAAAAAATACATGAACTTGCTGAACAGGACGACCGCTCCTTCTCTCAGTACATTAATATGATTTTAAAAGAGCACATCCGATCCGTCGAAGAAAAAAGGAAGCGACTGCCTGATGAATAATCTCTGTAATCACTTCCACTATAATCCATTACATCCTTTTTTTGGTATGCCGACAGCATACAATTTATGCTAAGATGATTTCTCCTGCCGCACAAAGTATCGCGGCAAGGAACAGCAGCGCAAAATCCAGAAGCAGATAACAGAGAATCCTTCTCCCTGCTTTCTTCTGGTTCAAAAAAGGCAGGTAACGCCTACATCCCCGGTAATCCCACACGATCCCGATAAAGGCCAGCTGAGAGATCCAAACCATAAACTGTTCGAAAAACACCAATCCGTTCTGTACTGTTACCCCCTCCCGTTCAAAATCCAAAGTAAAGCAAAACCATGTGACAAACGCGTAGCCTATAAGCGCAGCAATCATTTTCCATGGCGTTCTGCTGCGAAAGCCAGGCGGTATAAAGCCTCTCTCAGAGCTTTTCTCGGCTCCTTCGATTGCACCTTTCTCTGCTATGCCTTCACGGGCTCCATATAATCCATCTGGCGCGCTGCAGTTTTCCTTTCCGACAGATTCAATCCTCCATCTGTTTGATTCGCAGACGATCTTTAAATCTTCTTCCAGCTCCTCCACCGACTGATAACGTTCCCCGGGATCCATACGCGTGCACTTTCGTACTGCCTCCTCCAAATCTCCGGATATCATCCGCTCTCCTGGAAATTGTCCGGTCACCATATAATTGAGCACAACGCCCAATGCGTAGATATCCGTGCGGCTGTCCGTCTGAGAATACCCGTACTGCTCCGGCGCCGCATACTCTGCAGTCCCGAGCAGCCTCGTGTCCCTGTTCTTGCCCTTCTCGTAAACCCGGGCAATGTCGAAATCTACAATTTTCACATCCCTGGTCTGATCGAGCATAATATTTGCCGGTTTCAGATCTCTGCAGATAATCGGAGGCTGCGCATGGTGGAACGGCTTCA
>CANQIW010000227.1 GCA_947624055.1 uncultured Lachnospiraceae bacterium | reverse complement strand
TTCACCGCGCCCATCGTCACGCCGTGGATGAAGTACTTCTGCAGCCACGGGTAGATGCACAGGATCGGGATGGTGGAGAACATGACGATCGCCGCCTTCAGCGCCTCGGAAAGTCCCGGCGACGTGAAGCCCTCCTGCGTCGCGATCTCCACGCTGTTGATCGAGTTCAGAATGTTGTACAGGAACAGCTGCAGCGGATACAGTGCCTTGTCCGTCACGTACATCAGCGCGTCGGAGTAGCCGTTCCAGCGCCCCACCGCGTAGAACAGGGCAAGCGTGGCAAACACCGGCTTGGAGAGCGGAATGTAGATACTCACCAGTATGCGGAAATAGCTCGCCCCGTCGATCTCCGCCGACTCCCGCAGGCTCTCCGGTATCCCGTAGAAAAAGCTCCGCATGATGATCATGTTGTACACACTCATACAGCTTGGGATGATCAGCACCAGCGCGGTGTTCAGCAGCCCCAGCTGCTTCATCAGCAGGTAGTTCGGGATCGTGCCCGCGTTGAAAAACATCGTGATGATGATAAATACATTGATGACGTTGCGGCCCTTCAGATGCTCAAAGATCAGCGGGTACGCGCAGAGCATCGTCATCAGCAGCGAGACAAAGGTACACACGATCGTCAGGAACACCGTCCAGAAAAACGCCCTTATGTACGTCATGTCCCCGAACACCATCTTGTAGGCCTCCAGGTTGAAGCCCTTCGGCAGCAGATACACCTCCCGCTTAATCAGCGCGTCGGTCGAACTCAAAGACCGCGACAGAAGATTCAGCATCGGCAGGAGGCAGATCGCGCTCACGATAATACAGATAAAGACAAACAGCAGGTCGCCCGTTTTCGTTCTTTTTGATTTGATCATAGCTTCTCCTCCCCGACTCTTACCAGATTCCGCGCTCGCCCAGCTTCCTGGAGATCCAGTTAGCCGCCAGCAGGAAGAACAGACAGATCACAGACTGGAAGAAGCCCACCGCGGTAGTCAGCGAGAACTGCAGTCCCTTGATACCGTTCTTGTACACGAAGGTGGAGATCACCTCTGCCACATTCATGACCAGATTGTTCTGCAGCGCGAACGGACGGTCGAATCCGCTTCCGAGGATGTTGCCGAGATTCATGATGAGCAGCACTACGATGGTCGGGCGGATACCCGTCAGCGTGATGTGCCAGATCTTCTTGAACCGGCCAGCGCCGTCCACGGACGCCGCCTCGTACAGCTCCGGGTTGATCCCGGCGATGGCCGCCAGATAGATGATCGAATTCCAGCCGAAATTCTGCCATACGCCAAGAGATACATAGGTGGCAACCCAGTGCCCCGGCTCGTTGAGGAACGGAACCGTCTCGAAGCCCAGCTTCGTGATGACCTGGTTCACAAGACCCGTCGTCGGCGCGAACAGCTGCAGCGCCAGACCGTAGATGATGACCCAGGAGAGAAAGTGCGGCATGTACGCGATCGTCTGCACGACCCTTTTGAAACGCTTGAACGCCAGCTCATTCAGGATCAGCGCGAAGATGATCGGCGCCGGGAACCCGAAGATGAGATCCAGCAGGTTCAGCGTGAGGGTATTCCTGAGGGAATTTATGAAATCCCGGTTCTGGAAGGCCTTGATGAAATACTCAAAGCCGTGGTTCTTCGCCAGCGGCATCTCCCACACGCTCTGCACGATGCTGTACTTCTTGAATGCGATCTGCATGTAGATCATCGGTATGTACTTGAAGATCAGCAGATACAGAAGCGGCAGGGCCAGCAGCGCGTAGAGCTGCCAGTAACGCTTCATGTAGGCTCTGAAGCTGATCTTGTTTCCTACCTTCTTTTGATTCTTTTTCTTGTCGCTCATCCCACACCCCCATTTGTATAACTTTTACAATTAAAATTTCACAATTTTTTCAGCATTGTAGATAGTATACAACACTATTTCTGTAAAATCAATCATTTCTTTATGATATTTGCCAATTCTCTGGACATTTTGCTGATTGTGTCCGATTCTTTCCCGCTGTTTTTGTATGAATAATGCAGTAAATAGGTTTAACGTTTTACATACGTGTCTATGTGCCTGTACATGAAAACGGCGGACAACGCAACCGTGCCCGCCGATAAAACTCAGTTTTTCTGTATGTTTCCTTCAGGTATCCGGAGCCTGCACACCGAATCGCGCTCGATGAAGCTGCACGGTATCAGGATCTCCTCGTGCGGCCGCTGCGCAGCGACGCCGCCTCGCTCCAGCTTCCCCATCAGCAGTTCCGCCGCCCTTCTCCCCATCTCCCGGAGCGGCTGTGCCATTGTCGTGAGACCCGGGATGAAATATTCCGCAATGTCCTGGTTGTCAAATCCCACGACCGAAAAGTCTCTCCCCGCGCGCATCCCCTGCTCGTCCAGATAACGGTACACGCCGCCGGCCATACGGTCCGCCATGCAGAATACCGCCGTGATCCCTGTTTTCAGAAGGCTTTCTGTCTCCCGGTACGCGCTTTCCAGATCCCAGCGCGCGTAGCGGATCCACTCGGGGTTGTACAGGATCCCGTGCTCGTACAGCGCGCGCTGATAGCCGAGCAGACGCTTCTGGGTATGGATGTTGTCCTCCCTTCCCCCAATCACGCCGATTCTGTTGTGTCCCTTCGTGATCAGGTACGACACGAGCTCATATGCCGCGCGTTCATCATCCATCAGCACCGACGGCACGTTCGGATTCTCCGCATACGAATGGATCATCACAGCCGGAAGCGGAAAATCCTCCGGAAAGCAGCTGACCTTGCGGGCATGTCCGGCGATGTAGAGCACGCCGTCCGCCGTCATCGGGGTAATCTCCTGAATAGCCGGATCGCGCACGGAATCCTGCGCCCGGATGTCGTTGTACCAGCTGCCGCCCCATCGCGCGTACATACGCAGGTTTTTCACAATGATCCGATATCCGTGCTCCTCGCAGCAGCCTGTGATGCCTTCCACAATCTCCGGCGTGGTGAACTGCGCGATATCTTCAGCGACGATGCAGATCATCCCGGTCTTCTGCGTCCGCAAGCCTTTCGCCATATAGTTGGGCCGGTATCCCAGGCGGCGGACCGCCTCCTGCACCCTTCGCTTTGTCGCCTCGCTTACCTTATGTTCTTTCCCATTGAGAATATTGGAAACGGTCGTCGCCGACACGTTGCACTCCCTGGCGATCTCCTTGATGGTTACCATAGATTCCGGTTTTCCTTTCTTTCCTTCCGCCCCATATGAGAAGGTTCTCCTCCGCCGTCACGCGCGGTAACGGTAACAGGCAGTCCGGGCATGTCCTTCGCCCTGCAAAGCTCAGACTGCCGCCCGGCTCAATTTCTCACGGCGTTCTTCATCGAGCGCACGTACTCCGCCACATGCGGCACACAGTCCGCGCCGTACTGTCCGCAGAGCTTCACGATCGCAGAGCCGACGATCACGCCGTCCGCGTACCCGGCCATGCGCTTCGCCTGCTCCGGAGTGGAGATGCCGAAACCGATCGCGCAGGGAATACTGCTGTGCTCACGCACCAGGCGCACCATCTCGCCGACGTCGGTCGTGATCTCCGTGCGCACGCCGGTGACGCCGAGCGATGAGACACAGTAGATAAATCCTTCCGCCGACGCCGCGATCGTCGCGATCCTCTCGTGCGAGGTCGGCGCGATCAGGGAGACCAGCGCCAGACCGTGCGCGTCACACACGGAGCTGAATTCCTCCTTCTCCTCAAACGGAACATCCGGCAGGATCAGCCCATCCATGCCGATCTCCGCGGCCGTCTTCACAAAGCGCTCCGTCCCGTAGGAATAGACCACGTTCGCGTAGGTCATAAACACCATCGGGATCTGTGTATTTTTGCGGATCTTCCGCACCATATCAAAAATCTTGTCCGTCGTCACGCCGCCAGAGAGGGCGCGCATGTTCGCCTCCTGGATCACCGGACCCTCCGCCGTCGGATCCGAGAACGGGATGCCGAGCTCGAT
>CANQIW010000226.1 GCA_947624055.1 uncultured Lachnospiraceae bacterium | reverse complement strand
CCTGCTCCTTCGATACCGGGGCAAGATAACTCTGTCCGCTGAAATACTGCGCAAAGCCGTCGTTGGGCGCGCCGATGGGGAAAAGGATCGTGTTCTGATATCTGTCCTTCTCCGTCTGCTCCGGCTCCGCCTCGTTCCACACATCCTTTGCCAGGCGGAACACCGCCCACGCCTTGGGCCAGCCCACGTAAAAGCCGACATGTGTCACGATAGCGGCGATCTCCGCGCGGGTCACACCATGAGCCTTCGCGTTCTCCAGATGGTACACCAGCGAAGAATCCGTGATCCCGGAGGACATCAGCGCCACCACGGTGAGGATGCACCGTGTCTTTAAATCGATATCCTGATTGTTCCAGTTCTCGCCAAAGAGAATGTCGTCGTTGAAATGGGCGAAATCCGGCGCAAAATCGCCGAGCTGATTTCTGCCTGCAGTCTGAGTGATCTTTTCCATTTTGTTTTCCTCCTCGTTAAATGTTTCTTTCTGTTTGATTTACTTACTGGTGATCCTTCACATTGCGGATAATATAATCGAGCGTGTCCAACGCCTGCTGCCTTGCGTGCAGCTCGTTCAGCTGCTCACAGCGGTACCGCCGCAGAAGACGGTACTTCTGATCCTGCGTATCGCAGTCCATGACCGCTTTCGTCTCCGCGTCGCTTAAGCCAGCCTTTGTCAGTGAGTATGGTTCCGGGTACATATGCCGACCTCCCAAAAGAAAATGTAAGAGCAGACCCGCGCATTCTGCGCTATATCTATGCACTTACATTATATGAAAACATCCGTCTCACTTCAAATACTTAGTTCTTATGACTCGTTCATGCCTGGAAAGTATTTTGCGCGTTCGGCTCACACTGCAATTTTTATAAGCTGCGGAATATGAACAAATATTCTATTCTTTCAACAATGACAATACATCTCCAATATCTCCGTCAATGCAAATCGCCTGTCTCTCAATCTCCTCCGGGCAGACAGCTTCGCCGTAATTAATACAGGCATAAAGCGCCGCCTTGTTCTGCGCGGTCATACGCCAGAACGGATATTTGATAATACCCGGCGTGTTGTAGCCGACGCCCAGCTCCAAAAACAGAACCCTTTGCTGTCCCCGTGTCCGCAGAAAATCCTCGTAACGCTCTGCCGCCCGGTGCCAGCCCTCGTCCTCCACAAAACGATCGTCGGCGCGGAGATTCATCGTCATCGGCCTGCCGCAATGCGGGCAATGAGGAACAAGTGCAGACGGGACAGACATCTTAGGCACTGTATGCCCGGAAGGACACAGTTTACCGTCATCCCCTTGAATATAGCCCTGCGCTTCTGTCATCTGCCGGATCATGCTCTCATTATCAAAGGTTTCCTGACAGCACGGCTCGGAGCATTGGAGCAGGCCATAGTCTCCCTGCGTGTAGAAAAGCCGGTTTTTCTCAAATCCCGCCTTTTGAAAGCAGTGATCCACGTTTGTCGTGATCACAAAGTAGTCTTTGTCCTTTACCAGCGCCAGCAGATTATCGTAGACCGGCTTCGGCGCGTCCATATAACGGTTAATAAAAATATACCGGCTCCAATAAGCCCAAAACTCCTCCGGCTCAGAAAACGGATAAAAGCCGCCGGAATACATATCCCGAAAACCGTACTTGTCCGCAAAGTCGGAAAAGTACCGTTCAAATCTCTCGCCGGTATACGTATATCCCGCCGAAGTGGACAAGCCTGCTCCCGCCCCAACCACAACAGTGTCCGCAGCATCCAGCACCTCCCGAAGCCGCCGGATATTATCTGAATAATTCCCGGTAGGTTTTGTCATCAGCATCCACTATATCCTCCTTCTTTTATTTACGGAAAAATTAATCTTCCTGTGTCTCCGATTATACAGACTCGCTTCATTTTTACAAGTACGCACTTTTTTGTAACATAGTTACTTTTTTGAAAGTTCACAGCTATTGATTTTTAATGTAATGCTGCACTATAATTTGATTGTAACATTCTGAATTTGAATTACTTTATAATTTGAATTAACTCGATCCCCTCGTCTTTTCCGAGATTACGGCTATACAACTTTTCCGTGGAGTTGCACCAATGCTCATGGACACCCAAATTCGTGACGGTATGCCCCTGACTGTCCGTGTAGATCGTGCCGGACGGCGCGTTCCCAACGAGTCCAGCCTCGTGCAGATAGTTTTCCACAGTGGGATCATTCCGCAGTGCCCCGTTATTCTCCGTCACTGTCGGCTCGTTCATCAGAAAATCCGCACCAACCGAATCAATGGCAACCGGATCCTGCGAGACAAAAATGCTGGAGGTATAGTCGCCGTTAAAGGGGGCCTGCTGCCATCTTGAATTGTCTCCAGTGATAGACGCCCCCTCACTTGGAGCGCAGATCAGGGCATCCAGCATATACAGCAACGTCTTGCCGCCGAGGTCGCGTTTGCCATCAAGTCAACAAGCGGGCTGTAAATACCCATTTCGTTGCGGGTGAGCCATTGGTGAAGGTTTGCGCCCTCCGGCGGACGCATGGCGTTGCCATTGATGAAAGAACCGAAGTGGTTCTTGCCGCAAAGGGTAATGCCGTAGCTGTGGCCCTTGAGGTTGGCAAGATTGATCAGATAGGTCGCTTCCGTCACGCAGGTTGGAAGGTAGTTGACCGCTCCGCTGAATTCATGCGACCAGACAATGGGCGCGGACTCATCCGCCACGCCAGTATCCCGGTTCACAAAGCGGACGCCTTTCAATTCTCCCTCGGTACACATCTCTACCATATAATCCGGGAAGAGCCGTGAAACATCATAGACGGTAATGTCCTCCGGCGCGACGTCAGCTTCCTCTACCAATGATGTGAGCAAGGCTTTTAGCAGCACCGGGTTGGTGTAACTCATTTTTGTCTCGCCGGAAGTGTCGTCGTCATAGACGGCAGAGCCGTTGATGTTGGCTTTGATAGCTATTTTTTCGCCTGCTTTATACCCGCCAGTTCTGCCACTGGCACTGTTATACTGAGCACGCCAACCATCTGGAACAGCGACGGGATGGTGGCGATCATTTCAACGGTGGACAGCTGCACATCGGGAAAGGCTTTTGCCATCTCCGGCACCATGCCCGTCACCGCATTCATCGACGCAGATACCAGACAGGTGGACAGCAGCGAAATCTTCGGTATCAGATTTTTGTTCTGTTCCATCATGCTCTCTCCTTTGCCCTTCCTATGGCCGTGATACAACAGTCAGGAATTACACTCCTTATTTTAGATGTTCTGTAAAAAAGCGCTCCAGCTTATCAAACGGTATGGCATTCTTCCCGCCGCCGTCATAGAGGTCGGTGTGGACGGCGTCCGGAATGATAAGCAGTTCTTTGTTGTCCGTGTACTTGCTGTCCTTTGTCATGGCAGCGTAAGCATCCTTACTGAAATAGCAGGAATGAGCATTCTCCCCATGCATGATCAGCACGGCGCTGCGGATCTCATTGCTGTACTTCAGGATTGGCTGATTCAGGAAAGATTCGCAGCCGATCACATTCCAGCCGCCGTTTGAATTCAGACTGCGGGGATGATAGCCTCGTTCAGTCTTGTAGTAATCATAATAATCCTTTACGAAGAACGGCGCATCCTCCGGCAGCGGATCGACGACACCGCCGCCGAGGGTATATTCTCCCGCCTTTAAATCCGCAAGCCGCTGAGCGCATATGGCCGCCTTTTTCTGATACCGGGCTTCTTCGCTGTCCTCGGCGTCAAAGTAGCCGTTGGCGTTCACTCTTGTCATATCGTACATAGTGGAGGCTACGATCGCTTTTACTCTCGTATCCAATGCCGCCGTATTCAGCGCCATACCGCCCCAGCCGCAGATGCCGATGATCCCGATCCTCTCCGGATCTACGCTCTCATGCAGGGACAGGTAATCCACCGCCGCCATAAAGTCCTCGGTATTGATGTCGGGGGACGCCATGTAACGGACGTTACCGCCGCTCTCGCCGGTGAACGAG
>CANQIW010000225.1 GCA_947624055.1 uncultured Lachnospiraceae bacterium | reverse complement strand
TTCATGAAATGGAACAGGTCTCCGTCTGAATAGAGATACTGCATCTCCTGACGGTCGATACGTGCCGGCGGGAATTTCTCTGTCGGGCGGAAGGTCTTCTCAACCACACCCCCGCTGATGATATTTTTCAGTTTCGTTCTGACAAAGGCAGCCCCCTTGCCCGGCTTTACATGCTGAAACTCAAGAATCTGGTAAACACTGCCTTCCATTTCCAAAGTCATACCATTTCTGAATTCGCCTGCTGCAACCATAATCTGTTTTCCTCCTTATACTTTTATGCCCCGCAGAGACATGAACTGCAAGCCGCCCCGTGGGCATCCATATCCGAACAGGATTTCTGTGAATTACATTATCTGTAATATTCTACCGTATCCTCACATATTTTTCAACTGTTTTTTTCAGACCTCAAAATTGCGCACAGCGCTTGACAGGCTTTCTCCCAGACCATAAAATGAAAAAAAAGAAATGGAGCGACCTGTCATGCTGATCAAAAACGGAACGATCCTCTCCCCGGGCACAGGCGAGCAGTACCGGGCGGACATTCAGACAGCGGACGGCATCATTACAGATATCCGCCCTGTCGAAGGCAATACGGAAATTGCCGCTGCACGCGGCTGTCCGGACATGCGAAGCGGCGGGGAAATCATCGACGCCTCCGGCTGCATCGTCGCGCCCGGGCTTGTCGATGTACATGTGCATTTCCGCGACCCCGGACAGACCTGGAAGGAGGATCTGCACACTGGAGCGCTCTCCGCGGCGGCCGGCGGCTTTACGAGCGTCGTCTGTATGGCGAACACGCGCCCTGCCGTGGACAATACGGAAGTGCTGGGCGATCTCATCGCGCGGGCCGAGGACGAGAAGATCCGCGTGCGCTTTGCCGCAGCTGTCACAAAAGGGTTGAAAGGACAGGAGCTGACAGACTTCTCCGCTCTGGCAGAAGCAGGAGCTTTCGGCTTCACCGACGACGGCGTCCCGCTGCTGGACGAAAAGCTGACCGAGCAGGCCATGCTGCGCGCCCGCGCGCTCGGGCTGCCGCTCTCCTTTCACGAGGAACATCCGGCCTTCATCGAGAAAGCAGGCGCGAACCGCACTGCTCCGGCGATCGCGGAGGATATCCTGGTCGCCCGCGACTGTATGCTCGCCCTGCACACAGGCGCGACTGTCAACATCCAGCACATCAGCTCAGCGCATTCCGTCGCCCTCGTTCGTACCGCAAAAGCGCTCGGCGCGCATGTATTCGCCGAAGCTACGCCGCACCACTTCTCTCTGACCGAGGAAGCGGTCGCGGAACACGGCACAAACGCCAAGATGAACCCGCCGCTTCGCACCGAGGCTGACCGCCAGGCGATCATTGATGGGATAAAGGACGGCACGATCGATCTGATCGCGACCGACCACGCCCCGCACAGCGCGGAAGAGAAACAAAAAGCCGACTTCTTCGCCGCGCCGAGCGGAATCATCGGTCTTGAGACCTCCCTGGCTCTCGGCATCACAAACCTTGTGCGCCCCGGACACCTGACGCTTCTGCAGCTTCTGGAGCGCATGACCGTCGGTCCGGCACGGCTGTATCAGCTGAACGCGCTGGCGCAGCAGAACCGCGGCGGGCAGCTGTCCCATCCGGAGGCATGGCGGACGCATCGCAGGGACACAGGGCATCCGTCCGTCAATACACCGGCAGACCGTATGCTCTATGGCTCCATCTTCCCGGGCTGCGCCGCCGACCTCGTGATCTTTGATCCGGACGAAATGTTTATAGCCGGGAATTATCACTCAAAATCCGGAAACAGTCCGTTCACAGGATCGCAATTGTATGGAAGAATCCGCTGCACGATCTGCGGCGGAGAGATCGCATATCTTCGGGTTTAGTTCACTATAAAACATCAACCGGACGCGTGCGATGTCTGTGGATTGCGGATGTTCCGCCGCAAACACTAACAGTCTGTCGCAAGCTGTTTTTCCGCATGCACCGCACAGCCCGTGCAGGTGATTGGCAATGCCTAAGGCAAACCGTTGAGGCCCGCCGGTACTTAGCGAATGCAAAGCATGAGCTTAGTACCGCTGCGTGGCCGATTCGAGCGGAAGCGTGTTTGCCGTGGCATTGACCAATCCCTGCAAGGGCGTCCGGGATATCGATATCATAATGAACTATACCCGAATTCGCAGACATGATAATACAGCCATATCATTTGATCCGTCTTCTATCTGTCAAACGTAAACCAGTCGAACTCCGCCTCGCCATCTCCGCAGAATTCAAAGTATACCGCGCGTCTGCCGATCAGTCCGCAGGCAAGCGGCACGCAGTACTCCGTCCTGCCTGGCTCCGTGTCGAACTGCACGGCCACTCTTCCGCGCCACTCGTCGATTCTGACATTCACGCGCATCCCTGCGCTGCAGTTTACCGAGACAGTGCATGTCTTCGGAGCGTTCAGTCCGAACTGCAGATAGCGGAAGCCGACGGTTGTGCCGTCTGTGATCTTCACAACCGGAGCCGAAACACCGTCCGTCTGCTCGTACACCGGCTTGATATACGCCTGTCCGAGCGGCGAGATGTGGCAGGCGTAGCCCGCGGAAATGATCTTGTAGGCGTCGACGCCGTTTACCAAGGCGCCCGAGGACGTCTCCTCCACCGGCTTTGCACTCACCGGCTCGCCGTCTATATAGGCAACGTCGCCGATGTAGATCTTTCCGTCCTTTCCGACCGCGATCTCAACCGGCTCGATCATCCCCTGTCTGGAAAATTCATCCGTGCCGGTCTGTCGGTGATAGAAAATATACCACTGACCGTTAATCTCCACAAGCCCGCCGTGGTTGTTGCCCCAGCGGTACGTCTGCTGACCGCTGCCGTCCGGAAGCCGCAGGATCTCTCCTCCATTGAATGAAATGTCACCCCCGTCCTGATACCCGTCGAGCGGATGGTCGGACCACTTATAGCTTAAGAAGCCGTTGCACGGGCCGTACACGCCAAGCTCTGGCATGGGCGTCACATAGCGCTTCGAGTAGACATAGACATATTTCCCATTGATCTTCCGCGGGGAAGACGCCTCGAAAAAAGCGTCCCTCAGATCGACGCCGGTCTCGTTGTTCTTCTCGTTCCACGGATCCGGCGTGTGCCCGATGGGATCGCAGCGCAGAGTGCCTTCTTTGATCGTGCACATGTCCTCGTTCAGCTCTGCGCAGAACGCGCGGCAGAATCCCCAGAATGCGTACACCCTGCCGTCGTCGTCCACCAGAATGCCCGGGTCGAAACCGAGCTGTGTGAGCTTTGGGTTTTCAAACGGCCCGGCCGGATTTTTCGAGGAAGCGACCATGATCCTCGAGCCGTGATCCTCGGCGGCGTAGAGATAGAAGGTGTCGCCCTTCTGCACCACGTCCGGCGCAAAGAGGATGGAGTCATCGGTCGCGCGGTAACAGACGCCGTGGCAGGTCCAGTCCGTAAGGTCATCCACCGGCGCGCTCCAGACCACCTGATCCCTGCCGCAGTAGGCGGTGCGCTCGGTGTCATGCGAGCCGTAGACGTAGACACGCTTCTCACCGTTGTACTCAAAGACACGCGGTTCACCGTCCGGGACATGCTCCCAGAGCGGAAGGTAAGGGTTCGCGGATCTCAATCGTTCTTTCATCACAGTTCTCCTCCCTGGATTATAAAATATAGCATTATGATTGTTTCTAAAACAATTATTATGGATTATATCCAAAACACCGCTAAAAGTAAACAGTTTCCAACAGTTCTGTCGGAAACTGTTTGCCTGATTCGTGTTTAGTGCGTGTTTGCCGTGGCATTGACCAATCCCTGCAAGGGCGTCCGGGATATCGATATCATAATGAACGAAACACGAAGTTATGTCTCCACCTCGCGCAGCCGCTCCACAATGCTCGCGCGCATCAGCCTCCTGCACGCCAGATACGGCAGGAGCACGGAAGCTCCCAGAAATATCGGCAGCAGAATCAGGTATGGCAGCGCCGTGAACCGGT
>CANQIW010000224.1 GCA_947624055.1 uncultured Lachnospiraceae bacterium | reverse complement strand
CGCGATCCTGCTTGAGCCGGTGCAGGGCGAGGGAGGCATCTATCCGGCGACGCCGGAATTCCTGAAAGGTCTGCGCGCGCTGTGCGACGAGAAAGACATCCTGCTGATCTTCGACGAGATCCAGTGCGGCATGGGGCGCTGCGGCAGCTGGTTCGTCTGGCAGAAGTACGGCGTACAGCCGGACATTATGACGAGCGCGAAGGCACTCGGATGCGGCGTTCCGGTGGGCGCGTTTTTATTAAATGAGAAGACGGCGAAGGCGTCGCTCGTGCCGGGCGACCACGGGACGACCTACGGAGGCAATCCGCTGGCCTGCGCGGCCGTGTCGAAGGTGTTCGACCTGTTCGAGGAGCTGGATGTGATCGGACACGTCAATGAGATCGCGCCGTATCTGGAGCAGAAGCTCGATGCGCTTGCCGCGAAACATGATTTCCTGACTGAGCGCCGCGGCATGGGGCTGATGCAGGGTCTCGTCGTGGAGAGCCGTCCGGTCGGAGAAATAGTGACAAAGGCACTGGAGAACGGCCTGATCGTGATGAGCGCAGGCGGAAATGTGATCCGGCTTGTGCCTCCGCTGATCATTGAGAAGGCAGACGTGGACGAGATGGTGAGACGGCTGGAAATGTCGTTCTGAACGGATCTGTTTTTCTGCGTTAATTCGGAACTGCTTATTCCCTGGAGACGACTGAAAAGAGCGGCCTGATCCGGATATTTCATGCTTTGCAGAAAGGGCGGTTTCTGATAGAATAAAGACGGAAAAGGATTTGGACTCACATGAGGATTGCCGGTGAGCGTCTGTGATTTATGAGCTGATGAGGAAAGCGACTGGAACAAAAAGCAGAGCAGGAGGCAATCAGAGGAGGTACACATGGCGAAATATGTGATGGCGCTGGACGCGGGAACGACGAGTAACCGCTGCATTCTGTTCGACCGAGAGGGAAACATCTGCAGCGTGGCGCAGAAAGAATTCACGCAGTATTTCCCGAAGCCCGGCTGGGTGGAGCACGACGCGGACGAGATCTGGTCGACGCAGCTCGGCGTGGCGGTCGAGGCGATGTCGAAGATCGGGGCGACGGCCGCGGATATCGCGGCGCTCGGCATCACGAACCAACGCGAGACCGCGATCGTCTGGGACAAGGAGACGGGCGTGCCGATCCACCATGCGATCGTCTGGCAGTGCCGCAGGACCGCGGAGTACTGCGACAGCCTGAAGGAGCGCGGCCTGACAGAGAGCTTCCGGCAAAAGACGGGGCTTGTTATCGACGCTTATTTCTCAGGGACAAAGATTAAGTGGCTGCTGGACAACGTGCCGGGAGCCAGAGAGAAGGCGGAGGCCGGGAAGCTGTTGTTCGGCACAGTAGAAACCTGGCTGATCTGGAAGCTGACGAAGGGCGCAGTGCATGTGACCGACTACACGAACGCGTCGCGGACCATGCTTTTTAATATCAATACCTTGCAGTGGGACGACAATATTCTTCGGGAGCTTGACATTCCGAAGTCGATGCTGCCGCGGGTGGCAGCTTCGAGCGAGATCTACGGGAAGAGCGCGCCGGAATTTCTGGGAGGCGAGATCCCGATCGCGGGCGCGGCGGGCGATCAGCAGGCAGCGCTGTTCGGGCAGACCTGTTTCCGGCTCGGAGAGGTCAAGAATACCTATGGAACAGGCGGTTTCTTGCTAATGAATACCGGGGAGAAACCGGTGTTTTCCGATAACGGGCTTGTGACGACGATCGCCTGGGGGCTGGGCGGCAGGGTGACCTACGCGCTGGAGGGTTCGATCTTCGTGGCGGGCGCCGCGATCCAGTGGCTGCGCGACGAGATGCATCTGATCGATTCCGCGCCGGACACGGAGTGGATCGCCGGGCGCGTGCAGGACACGAACGGCTGTTATGTGGTGCCGGCGTTTACCGGGCTCGGCGCTCCGTACTGGGATCAGTACGCGCGCGGCTGCATTGTCGGGATCACGCGCGGCGTGAACAAATACCACATCGTCCGGGCGACGCTGGAGTCGCTGGCGTACCAGACGAACGATGTGATCCGTGCGATGGAGGCGGATTCGGGTATCCGGCTCGCCGGTCTCAAGGTGGACGGAGGCGCGAGCGCGAACAACTTCCTGATGCAGTATCAGGCGGATGTGATCGGGCAGCAGGTGCTGCGGCCGCAGTGCATCGAGACGACGGCGATGGGTGCCGCGTACCTGGCGGGTCTGGCGGTCGGATTCTGGAAGGATACGGATGAGATCCGACAGAATTGGAAGACGGACCGCGTATTTGAGCCGCAGATGGATTCGGACGAACGCGCACGCAGGCTTGCAGGCTGGGAGAAAGCAGTGCGGTATTCGTTTGGGTGGGCGCGCGACTGATCAATTCGTGTTTAGCTCATTATGATATCGATATCTCGGACGCCCTTGCAGGGATTGGTCAATGCCACGGCAAACACGCTTCCGCTCGAATCGGCCACGCAGCGGCACTAAGCGTAAGATAATAACAGGAAAGGAAATGCGAAACTCATGGAGAAAATTAGAATGACGACCCCGATTGTTGAGATGGACGGGGATGAGATGACGAGAGTCCTCTGGAAGATGATCAAGGATGAACTGATCTGCCCGTTCGTGGAGCTGAAGAGCGAGTATTATGATCTCGGCCTGAAGAATCGTGACGCGACAGACGACCAGATCACGATCGACAGCGCGAACGCAGCGAAAAAGTACGGCGTGGCGGTGAAGTGCGCGACGATCACGCCGAACGCGGCGCGAGTGAAGGAATACGACCTGAAGGAGATGTGGAAGAGCCCGAACGGGACGATCCGTGCGATCCTCGACGGGACAGTGTTCCGAGCTCCGATTGTCGTGAAAGGGATCGAGCCGTACGTGCGGACGTGGAAGAAGCCGATCACGATCGCGAGGCACGCGTACGGCGATCTGTACAAGAATGTGGAGATGATCATTCCGGGGGCGGGGAAGGCGGAGCTCGTGTTCACGGCCGAGGACGGAACCGAGACGAGAGAAACGGTATTTGACTACCAAGGGCCGGGGGTGCTGCAGGGGATGCACAACCTGAACGCCTCGATCGAGAGCTTCGCAAAGAGCTGTTTCAATTATGCCCTTGACACGAAACAGGATCTCTGGTTCGCGTGTAAGGACACGATCTCCAAGAAATACGATCACACCTTCAAGGACATTTTCCAGGAGATCTTCGACGCACAGTACAAAGAGAAATTCGAAGCCGCCGGGATTACTTACTTCTATACGCTGATCGACGACGCGGTGGCGCGTGTCATGAAGTCGGAGGGTGGATTTATCTGGGCCTGCAAAAATTACGACGGCGACGTGATGAGCGACATGGTGTCGTCCGCGTTCGGCTCACTCGCGATGATGACTTCCGTACTGGTGTCTCCGGACGGGATCTACGAGTACGAGGCGGCGCATGGGACGGTGCAGCGCCACTACTACAAGCACCTGAAAGGCGAGGAGACCTCGACGAACTCGGTCGCGACGATCTTCGCGTGGACCGGCGCGCTGCGCAAACGCGGCGAGCTCGACGGCATCGCTGATCTCTGCACTTACGCGGATCGTCTGGAACAGGCTGTTATCCGCACGATTGAGGGCGGGAAGATGACGAAGGATCTCGCGCTGATCACCTCGCTCGAGGACGTGACTGTGCTGAACAGTGAGGAGTTCATCAAGGCGGTGCGGGCGACGTACGAAGAATTATGTAAGTAACCAGCAGCAGGTAAGCTGCTTAAATCAGGTCGAAATCAGGTTGAAGCATTTACTTTACACCAGCAAGACAGTCTGCTATAATGAAGACGTAACAAATAACTGCACTTTCTAAGGAAGCAGGTGAGTATATGCCAACGAACGAAAAAGAATACAACGGCTATTTGTTTGATCAAATGTCCTGTTAGCATGTTCTGCCGTTAATGTTCCAGAATTTGCCTGAAAAATCAGTTGATTATTGAAGCATACTAAAGTATACTATTTACAAGAACTGCAAGTACGTTCC
>CANQIW010000223.1 GCA_947624055.1 uncultured Lachnospiraceae bacterium | reverse complement strand
CTTGGGCGCGCGCGGCTTCTGGCGGATCGTCAGCGCGACCGTGCCGCCCGCCGGGGTGAACTTGATCGCGTTCGAGAGCAGGTTCAAAAGCACCTGGTTCACGTGCAGCTTGTCGCAGTAGATGTCCTCGTCCACGATGTCCACGGTGTCCATGAAGAAATTGAGCTGCTTGGACTCCATCTGCGTCTGTATGATGTTGCGCATATCGCGGAAGATGTCGGAGATCGAGCACTCCTTCTCCTCGATGTTCAGCTTGCCGGACTCGATGCGGCTCATGTCCAGGATATCGTTGATGAGCGAGAGCAGATGGTTGCTGGAGGAGAGGATCTTCGTCAGATACTCCTGCGTGCGCTCCTGGTTGTCCAGGTTCGTCTGCGCGAGCGTTGTGAAGCCGATGATCGCGTTCATCGGGGTGCGGATATCGTGCGACATGTTCGAGAGGAACGTGCTCTTCGCGCGGTCCGCGGCCTCGGCTTTCTGCAGCTTCTCGGCGAGCACCGCGTGCTCGACCTCCTGCGCCATCAGCTGTTTCGCGTTATGCCGCACCCACAGGTAATACAGGATGATCGTGAGTGCCATCGCAATCCCGAGAATGATACAGACGCGCCGTACCGCGAAGACGTTGGCGAAGGCCTCCTTCTCCGGAACGTCGACCGCGACCGACCAGTCGTTGACCCCGACGGGGGCGTAGTACATGTACTCCCAGCCGCCGGTGTTCGGCGTGCGGTAGACGACGTAGCCGGAATTCAGCTTGACCAGATCGTCCGTGAATTCATCCCAGCCCATTTCGCCCTTGGTCTCCCGGCTTGAGTTGGCGGTGGAGAAGTCTTCGAGGTTCCCGAGCGTGTCGTGCCAGGTATCCACGAGGAAATCCCCGGATCTCGTGTCGATGATGTAGATGAACGCGCTCGCGTTGTAGATGTTGTCGATATTGAGGCTGTTGGGCAGACTCTCCAGATCGGTGACGCCGTAGAGCAGGGCGGCGGTCTCCCCGTCCTGGATGATCGGCACAAAGTGCCGCAGGATCGGCTTGCCGTTGCTGAGGTCATACGTGCGGTCCGAGATATGCTCTCCGAGCGAGGCTTCCTCCGCGAAAGTAAAATTACCTCTCACCGAGGCGTCGGTGATCGAGCCGTCCGCGGAGAGGATGCGGTCGTCCGGCAGCAGGACTCTCACGTTCATCGTCTCGAGCAGAGGAGTCACGCTCTCCATGATCGCAAGCGTGGCGTCGATGTCGAAATTGTCCGCCTGGGAAATGATGCTGGCCGTGGCGTTTAAGACGCGGCTGTCGCGCTCAAGCTTGGACGTGACCTCCTCGATCGCGGTGTTGGCGCCCTCCGCCAGACGGTCCAACGAGCGCTGCCGGAGCGTGCGGTTGATCTGGTAATAGGCGAAGACCAGAAGCAGCACAATGACGGCGATCACGATACCTGTGGCTGTCAGGCTCCTGTCCCGTTTCGCATTCTGACTTTGATCTATTTTCCTGTTCGTCTTATTTTCGTCCATTGTGATTCCCCCTTGGGCGGCTGTTGTGCGACGTTTTACTCCGGTAATAGCTGTTTTCATAAAGTATAACAAATATCCCGGAAGATGTCCAGAAAGAAAGCCCGGATCGCTCTGCTTTTGTGCAGGGTTCCGGGCTTTTCGGATCAACGGAGCTTTTGGGCTGTGCATCTGACAGCCGAAGCCTTAAGCCATCTGAACGGCAGGCTCCAGGTGCGCCAGCTTCTTTGTATAATGCAGGTAGGCCGGGATCAGGAACAGGTCGGCGGCGACCCAGGCCATCGGGTTCGCGAAGCAGACCGCGGCGAAGCCGAACGCCGGTACGAGAAACAGCCCCATGAGACCCCTTCCGATGAGCTCCATTGCGCCGGAGAGGATAGCCATCTGGCTGAAGCCGATCCCCTGGATGCAGTAGCGGTAGATATTCACGCCCGCGAGCGGGATGTAGAAGAGCGAATTTGCCACCAGAAATCTCCGGACGAGCGCGATCAGCTCCGGGTTGCTGGAGCTGTCGACGAAAAGCGAGGCCAGCAGGTGTCCGGCGAAGAAGTAGAGCAGCAGCGCCAAGATGGCCCAGGCGCTTCCGAGCAGCATGCACGCGTTAACGCCCTGCCGCACACGCGAGACCTTGCCGGCGCCGATGTTCTGCCCGCTGTAGGTGGCGATCGTGGTGCCGAGCGCGTCGAAGACACAGCAGAACATCATGCTCGTCTTGCTGCCCGTCGCGACGGCGGCCACGTACAGCGTGCCCAGCGAGTTCACGGCTGTCTGGAGGATGAGTCCGCCGAGCGCCGTGATCGAATACTGCAGGCCCATGGGGATGCCCATCGCGCAGAGCTTGCCGATGTACCAGCGGCTCGGCTGCAGATGCTCCCTGCGCGGGTGCAGGATGGAGAACTTCTTCTTGATGTACCACAGGCACAGCAATCCCGATACACCCTGCGCCAGCACCGTGGCGACGGCGGCTCCCATCACGTCCATCTTCAGGACGGTGATGAAGAAGACGTCCAGCACGATGTTCAGCCCGGACGCGATGCCGAGGAAAATCACCGGCGTCTTGCTGTCGCCGATTGAGCGGATCATGCAGGCGAGCATGTTGTAGAGGTAAGTCACAGGAATGCCCCAGAAGATCACGACGATGTAGGAGTACGCGCGCTCCAGGATGTCCTCCGGAGTGTTCATCAGGCGAAGGATCTGTCGGCAGAATACGCCTGTCACGATTGCGAGAACCAGCGAGAACGCGACACACAGCCAGAGGCTGTTGCCGATGTAGGTCTTCAGGTCGTTCTCGTTCTTTGCGCCGAAAGCCTGGGCCATCGGGATCGCGAAGCCCGCGCACACGCCGCTGCAGAAGCCGATCACCATGAAATTCAGAGATCCCGTGGAACCGACGGCTGCCAGCGCCTCCGGTCCGAGTATCCGGCCGACGATCAGCGTATCCACAAGACTGTAAAACTGCTGGAACAACATAGCCAAAAGAACAGGCAGCGCGAAACGGACGATCACGCCCATCGGTCTGCCTGTCGTGAGATCCTTTGTCATGCAAGAATCACTCCTTCCGACAACAGTATACTCAAAGTTGGCGGAAGGTCAAGAGGGAAAATAATTGTTGCACAATTATTGCGTCACATGCCTTAATGGCACTCAAATAAACTGCGCGGTTACTCCGTCTCCATCGACGCGATTCAGAAGGAGATCTGCAGATCACTCTGTCTCCATTGAAGCGATCCCAAGGGAGATCTGCAGGAGAGAAGGATCCATCTGCGTCGGTGCGAGCTGGATCAGTTTGGTGTCGTTTTCAATCACGGCCATTCCCATGCTCCAGCCGGCCTGATGGATTCTGGAATCGTAGGACACCAGCATATCGACCTGCTCCCACGGTCCTTCGCCGAGATTGTAGTTGACGAGGAATTTGCCCGGATCGCGCAGCCCGAGCCATCCGCTGTCGCGCTTGCCGCTCAGGATGATCGTGCCGTTCGGACCGCCGTTCTTCGTCCACACGCAGTAGGGCATGCTGCCGACATATCTGCCGTCCGCGGTCTCGGCTCTCGTGCCGTAAAGGGACGGGTCGCCGAAGTCCAGACCGTCGTCCGAGATCTTGAAATGAATGCCCTCGTCCGGGGTATTCACGATCTCATAGCACATGAAATATTTTCCGTTCGGAAGCTTCGTGACGATCGCCATGCCGGGGCGCTTCCAGCCGTCCGGAATTGCCACGACGAGCCTCGGCTCGCCCCAGGTCTTTCCGCCGTCCGGCGAGGAGATGACGGCAAGGCATTGGTTCAGGGTGCGCCCGGTGTGAGGCTTCTCATCCGAGTACACGGCCGTGAGATCGCCGTACGCGTTCAGGTAGAGGAACGGCTCCCAGACCGGACCGAGGCAGTCCCAGTTGTATTCCACCGGTACGCCGCCATACGCGATCCTCGAGCGATACTGCCAGCTCCTTCCGTGGTCGAGGCTGACGCAGAGCAGGAGCTCTGTGCCGACGAAATCCGGCGGGTTGTCTTTCTCAAAGGCCTGCATCGGGATAGAGTTGG
>CANQIW010000222.1 GCA_947624055.1 uncultured Lachnospiraceae bacterium | reverse complement strand
ATGGCGTCCTTGTACCAGCCCTTCTCCAGACGGACCGTCCTGCGCATGATGCCGTAGGGCCTCAGGAGGAATTCAAGCTGTTCGTTCAGGTCCGTGATCGTATCCGGCACTTCCTGCGGTTTCACATGATAGAACCTGAGGATCTCGTCGATCGCGTCTTTCGCGCGGCTTCTGTCGTCCGCGAACGCCGCGGATACGCGCGCGCCCGTGACGGCGTCCGAGATTCCGAGGAACGCTTCCTCGAAGGTGTCCTGATCATGCTTTTTTCTCTGTTTTATCTGTTCGTCAAACCAACCCATGACCACACCTCCCTATTCATTCGAAACAAGCTGCGTATAGTAGCCGTTCTTTGCGTACAGTTCCTCGTGCGTCCCGCGCTCCACAACCTTGCCGTGGTCCATGACGATGATCTCGTCGCAGTCCCGGATCGTCGAGAGCCGGTGCGCCACCACGATGCAGGTGATGCCCCTGTCCTTGATGGACTTCACGACCTCGTACTCGGTCCTGGCGTCGAGCGCGCTCGTAGCCTCGTCCAGAATGATGATGGTCGGATCCTGCGCCAGGACGCGGGCGATCTCCATGCGCTGGCGCTGCCCGCCCGAGAAATCCTGCCCGCCCTCGGTGAGCATGTAATCGTACCCGCCGTCGCGCTGCATGATGTCCTCGTGGAGCTGGGCATCCTTCGCCGCGAGGATCATCTCAAAGTCCTCGATCGAATCGTCCCACATCTTGATGTTGTTGCGTATCGTATCTTCAAAAAGAATGATATCCTGGTCCACCACCGCGAGCGAGCCGGTAAACACGCTGCGGTCGATGTCCTTCATCGGTTTGCCGTCGAAGAGGATCTCCCCGCTCCACGGCTGGTAGAGCCCGGAGATCAGCTTGGACAGCGTCGACTTGCCGCAGCCTGAGCCGCCGACAAAAGCCACGCGGCTGCCGGGCTTTAGCGTCAGATTGAAGTCCTCGATCAGAGGCTCAGACAGACGCGAGTAGCCGAAAGTCACATGTTTCATCTCCACGCTGCCCGTGAGCTTGTCGAACTCGGCGTCCTCCCCGTCCCTGCCCTCATTGTTGTAATTGACGTCGGTGGGGTATTCCATGACGTCCTCCACGCGCTCCATCTGGGTGCGCATCTCCTGAAGGACCTGCCCCGCCTCGATCAGCGTCATCGCCGGTCCCGTGAACGCGGTCAGGAAGCCCTGGAACGCCATCACCATACCGACCGTGAAATGTCCCCGGATCGCGAGCATTACGCCCAGGATCAGCACGAGGTTGTCGGCCAGCTCGGTGATCACCGTCGGGATCACCCCAAGGTATTCGTTCAGCTTCGCGTAGCGCACCTGCTGCGTGTTCACGCTGGCCTGATAACCCGCCCATTTCTCATAGTAGCCGGTCTCCGCGCCGCTCGCCTTGATCGTCTCGATCATCTCGATGCCCGCGACCGTCGAGCCCGCCAGCTTTCCTTCGTCGCGCATCTGCACGCGGGTGATGTTGACGCGCTTCGCGGAGATGACGCGGGACATCGCCACGTTGATCAGGATCGAAGCGATACCCACCAGCGAGAGCACCGGACTGTAGCGCAGCATGACGACGAGATAAAAGACCATCATCACCGCGTTCAGCACAAGCGGGGCGAAAGTGTTCACAAGAGTATCCGCGATCATGGCGCTCGCATCCTGCCGCTGCTGGATGTCGCCCGCCATGCGCTGGGAAAAGAATTCCATCGGCATCCGCAGCACTTTCCACAGAAAGGAGGTGTTCCCGACCGCGGCGAGCTTACCCTGGATCAGGTAGTTTGACCTCGCCTGGACAAACGCCACCACAAGCTGCATGACGGAGATAAACGCCAGCGCGGCAAAGAACGGCCAGAACCATTCCGGATTCTGACGCGTGAGCAGCCGGTCGAGGAAGATCCGCGAGAACGCCGGCTGAATGACGCCGATGATCGAGGTGATCGTCGTCGTGAGAACGACGAAGACGATTGCCGCCCCCGCGCCGACCAGACGCTTCCTCGCAAAGGACAGCACGCTCTTCTGCTTTCCGCCCGGCTCGAAAGCCTCCGTCGGCTCGAACATCAGGCAGATGCCCGTGAAGCTGTTGTCGAAGGTCTCCATCGAAACAGTATAGTTGCCCTTCGCCGGGTCGTTTAAGACGACCTTGTCCCCCTTGAATCCGCAGAGGACGACAAAGTGGTTGAAATTCCAGTGGATGATGCAGGGAAATTTGCCCTTTTCCTTCAGCATCTCCGGCTCGTAGCGGTAGCCCTTGGCCTGCAGGCCGTAGCTGCGCGCGGCCTTGAGGACGTTCTTCGCATTGGAGCCGTCGCGGGAGACGCCGCAGTCCGCGCGGACCTGCTCAAGCGGCACCCACTTTCCGTAATAGGCGAGGATCATCGTCAGCGACGCCGCGCCGCACTCGAGCGCCTCGAGCTGCATCACGACGGGAACCTTCGCCACGCCTTTTGTAATCGGTTCGTTCTGTTTTTTCTTCACCATAGCTCACCTCAGTTAAACAGGAATGAAACCGGAGAGACCCGCTCCGTGACAATCGACACCTCGTAGACGCCGTCCGGCAGCGTTTCATTCAAGGTCATCGGATAGACCCACTCGCCTTCGGAAAGTCCGCCGACGCGCAGCGCGTACTCGGTAAAACTGTCGTCCACGGCGACCGGCTCAGCGGCGATCTCCTTCACCGTATACTCCTTGTTGCCGATGCGCACGATGTCGCTCTGCCCGACTCCGTCGATTTCCGCCTCCTTTACATAGCAGACGGCCGTGCCGCCCTCTGAGACGGCGACCGTTGGAAGCTTCGTCTCAAGGGAACCGACGACTCCCCAGACTGCGAAGCCCACAAGCAGTACGATGACTGCCGAGAGTGTGATCCAGATCCCGGGGGTCGTCACCCGGATATACTCGTTCAGCTGCTCAGGCGAGGATACCCGCTCAAGACTCTTTTCCCTGAAAATTGAATTTGCCATGTCTCTTTTCCTCCCATTTTCTGTTTTTCCCACGGATGGCATACAGCCTGCTTCACGCCCTGCCTCCGGAATTTCGTACCGCTTATATGTTCTTGGTTATCTTCAGGATATTTTGTCCGTCCCTGTACTCGTAGTCCACGCCGTCCATGCTCTTCTTGACCATGTAGATGCCGAGTCCGCCGATCTCGCGCTCCTCCGCGGAGAGAGTGACGTCCGGATCCTCCTTCTTGAGCGGATCGTAGGGCACGCCGTTGTCGATGAAGGTGATCACCACGGAGAGGGGATCCTCCTTCAGCTCCACGCGCACCGTGGCCGCCCCGTCGTCCGTCTCGTACGCGTAGTTCGCAATGTTGCCGAACAGCTCGTCGATCGCAATGTCGATCTGCATCTGCGCCTTCATGGAACAGCCGTGCGCCTCAAGCTGCTCATCCACAAACTCTGTGACCGCGGGGATGTTTTCCACTTTCGCCTCGATCGTCATTTCTTTCATCTGAATCCCTCCTTCATCCTGCCTCGCCGTCCGGGGCATCGTTCACGTTTTCTTTCTCCAATTCCAGAACGTACTGCTCGCCGTCGCATTTGCAGCGGCCCTTGCAGAAGACGCAGTAATAATCCTTCATATGATACCAGGGTCTGGAAACCCTGTGCAGATAACGGAAGCCGTTCTTCAGGTGCGCTCCCTGCGCCGGAACCTTGCCGTCGTACGCCCAGATCAGCGAGGTGATGGCCCCGAATCTCCCGCGGCTCTTCAGATCCGCGATCGCGTCGGCCAGAAGCTTTGAGCCGATTCCCTGCCCCTGGCAGTCCGAGGCCATGCACATACTCCGGAACTTGATCAGCTGTTTTCCGTGCGCCAGCCGCTTCAGCTCTTCGAGCGGAATCTTCGTCTCCTCGTGCAGCGTCTGCGCCGGTTCCACCCCGAACAGCGCGATCCCCGCAAGGCGGCCGTCCCCCCGCCTCGCCGCGTAAAAGAATTCGTTCTCATCGTTAATATGCCAGCGCATCTCGTCCTCCGACATATAGCGCTCGCCGAAATTCTCGTCGAACATTTCCATCAGAAACGGGATATCCGTCTCCCTCACATAATCCATTTC
>CANQIW010000221.1 GCA_947624055.1 uncultured Lachnospiraceae bacterium | reverse complement strand
GATTTCTTATGTTAATGCGCGAAACTGAATATGAGGAGAGACGGAATGAAGAAATGGAAATTCCTGACTGCGGGATTCTTGCTTTTTGGTCTGATGTCCGTGGCTTCCTATACGATGATTTTTGCCGATGAAGAACAGGAGACGGAGGATCCGGTTCCGGTTTCCTATACGATAGAGACGAATGAGATTCCAGGCTGGCCGCAGGGTCCGGCGATAGACTCGGCTACGGCTGCGGTGATGGATATTGATACGGGAACATTTTTGTACAGCAAGGGCGCGACGGAGAAGATGTATCCGGCCAGCATTACAAAGATCATGACGGCGTTGCTTGCGGTTGAGAACTGCGACCTGGATGACGAGATTACCTTTTCTGAGATTGTGTATGATCTGGAGGAGGGCAGTTCGCATCTGGGGATTCAGCCCGGGGAGAAGATGCGGCTCGAGGATGCGGTGTATGGCCTGATGCTGGCGTCGGCTAACGACATCGCGAACGGCATTGCGGAGTATATGGGAGGCAGTCTGAGCGGATTTGCGGATCTGATGAATGCCAGAGCGCAGGAGCTCGGATGTGTCAATACTCATTTTGCCAATCCTCATGGTCTGTATCAGGACGACCACTATACATGCGCGCACGATATGGCCTTGATCGCGGCAGCCGCTTATCAGAATCCGGTTTTCCGCGAGATCGTCACCACGCGTGAGTATACGATTCCCGAGACGAATCTGACGGAGGAGGAGCGGTCGTTTCTGAACCATCATAAGATGATGCACGAGGACGAGGAGTATTATCAGGACTGGTGCACCGGAGGGAAGAACGGCTACACGTCGCAGTGCCTGAATACGCTTGTGACATACGGGGAGAAGGACGGCAAGCGTCTTGTCTCGGTCGTCTTACGGGCGGAGGGCGCGGATGTCGCGTACTGGGATTCGACAGAGATCATGGAATACGGCTTTGACGAATTTTCCTCTGTGAATTTTGAAAATGATGGATCAGACTGCAGTTTTTATGATATTATGGGACTCAAATATTTGGGAAAGGCTTCCAGACTTCAGTCGCCGGTGTGGGAGCGAAAGCCGGTCACCTATATGGGCGGGTGGCTGATGCTTCCGAAGTCGGCGGACGTTGCGGATGTGACTTATGAGGTTGCGGAGCGTCAAAGAGGTCGGACAACCCTTTCCTGCAAATATAATGACTGGCCGGTCGGCACTTTCGTGGGAGACGTCCAGGCAATCTACGCGCCGGCGCAGATGGCTTTTGAAAGGGACGTGGAAGTTGCCCCCGTACAGTCGGAGGTATCCGGAGATCATATTCAGATCGAGAGTCTGGATGAAGTGCTGTCGCAGACGACCACGATTTTTGAGACCGGATATCGGCGAGTCATGGAGTACACGCAGAGTCATTTCCTTGCCGTGATGATCGGAGGGACGATCGTCCTTGTGGTGCTCGTTGTGTTGATCATTGTATTGATCTTCCGCTGTACTTCAGATTCCAGAATACGAAGGCGCAGAAAACAGGAGGAACAAGAACGAAAGAAGAGGGAGGAAGAGATTGAGAAAATGACCACTGCGGAGATCGAGGCAGAGCTCCGGGCGGTGATGGAGCAGGAGCGCCTGAAAAAAGAACAGGAAGCGCTTGCTCAGGCTGAGGCAGAGAGGGCTGCCGAAGAAGCCAGGATCATGGAAGAGAAGGCTCACGAGACAGAGAGACTGATCGATGAGCTGGAAAGAGAGCGCCAGGAGAGACTGGCAGCCAGAAACAAAGGGAATGTATAGGTAATTAACGTTTAAGAAGGGATGGGTAATGGTATGAACTGGGTTGCGCCAATCAAGGACGACGAGACACTGGAGAAATTCAAAGCGAAGCTGAGAGAGATGGATGATAAGTATTATATCATGTTCGAGATCGGGGTGGGAACCGGGCTCCAGCTTCAGGAGATCCTGAAATTTAAGAATAAGGATATCAGGGGGAAAGACAGCATCGAGGCAAATATCGGTACGAAAAATATCAAACGTACTTTTATGATTCCGCCGGAACTGAAAGAGATTATCAACAAATTTACCGAGGGCAAGGATCCGGATGCGTATCTGATCCTCGGACATGCCAGCTCGCCGGCAGCGCTGTCAAGAGAGCAGGCGTACCGCGCGTTGAAGAGCGCGGGGAAAAGCATGGGACTGACGTCGATCGGCGCGCAGACCATGCGTAAGACTTTCGCATGGCGTTATTACAAAACGACCGGCGATATCTATTATCTGCAGAATCTGTTGAACCATGCGTCGCCCTCCATTACATATCGTTACATCGGCGAGAAGCCGAACGTGGAGGTGTATCTGCGTAAGATGACGCCGGAGGAAAACGAGCGCAGCCGCTATATCTTATATAAGAACGGGAATGGTAAGAAGCGCATTGAGGCGCTGACGGGAGTTCTGGATGAGATCAGCAAGGAGATGGATAATCCGCTGAACAACGATGCCTATTTCGGCAAGGTGGATTGTCTGCTCAGGGAGATGGAAGATCTCGTCGCAAATTTTAAACGAACAAAATAGAAACTGAAATATATCTATAGTTATCGAAATAAGACATAAATCGGGCGGCCGCGATGAATTCGCAGTCGCCTGTTCATTTTTTCATAACCTTTTTTCACTGTTGAACTTGCGTCTCAGCCTCCGTTTGAGCTTCAGCACTTCCTTTTTCTCCCGGATCACGTACGCATCCTCTGCTGAAATCGCCTTTATGGTTTTGATTGCGTAGCAGAGATTGTCGCGCCGATGTCTCAGCCGGATTTTTCCTTTTAAATAACCGTGCTCTTCGCACCACGCCAGACAGAGATAATTGTTACTGCCGACCGGAAACCAGCGAATTCGCTTCTGCGCAGTTTTTCCGCATTTGCAGCAGGGTGTTGAAATGACGGTTCGATCCCGCATGGCCTGTATCTTGTCCCGGAAGGGTCTGGAGACAAATTTTGTGTAGGTCTCATAAGACAGGTGGATCTCCTGCCGACGATTCTCGGGTGTCCGATAGTAATCGACGGAGGAATTGGCAAGAATCTGTTCCGGCATCAGGCTTTGCATGATCAGCGAGGTATAGTGTGCGTCGCTTAAGGCGCTGTGAAAGGGAATACTCTTCGGGATATTCAGAAAGTCTGCCGCGGATTCGAGAGAGCGCCTCGACTTGCGGTCCTCATAGACGATGCTGAAAATTTTCTGAATATCATAGTAGAGCAGAGGAAAGGGGAACGGGGACGGTATTTCATAATAGGCCAGATTCTGCTGCAGTTCCGTCAGGTCAGCGGATCCCCAGGTGCAGAATACGGCATCCTCCCCGCACCAGGCCAGAAAGTCCCGTGCCACTTCGGGGAAAATACGTGCGTCCTCAAAGTCGATGGCACGCAGGGCAATGATCTCCTTTGTTTTATAATGAAGGCTTTGATAAACCTGCGGTCTGACAACTTCGCGGAAGCGGTCCGTCAGCGTAAGCGATTCATCCAGCTTGACGGCGCCGATCTCAATGATCTCAAAGCGCAGGGAAGTATTCTCTTCCGCTTTGCCGGCCGGACATTGATTCCATTCCAGATCCAAGACAATGTAATTCATTCGTATTCACCCATAAAAGAGTTTACAAAAAAGGCTTGCTTTCGTCAAGCTGTACAGGAAAATTTAAATTTTTCGTCAATATGCCAATGGCAATCGAAAGCCGGAAGAATAATAAGCAGAAGTAACGAGTAGTTTGAAAAAAGTTTGTACAGTTCGGGTATGGCGTAAAATTTTGATCTTTAGTATACTGATTTCATCTTAGATTATTATTTCAGGGAGGAATTCAAAATGGCAAGTTTATCATTGTCTCACATTAACAAAACATATCCGAATGGCTTCGAGGCTGTTAAGGATTTCAATCTGGAGATCGAGGACAAGGAGTTTATCATCTTCGTAGGTCCGTCCGGATGTGGTAAGTCCACGACGCTTCGTATGATCGCGGGTCTTGAGGAGATCACCAGCGGCGAGCTGAAGATCGGCGACAAGGTTATGAACGACGTTGAGCCGAAGGACAGAGATATCGCGATGGTATTCCAGAGCTACGCTCTGTATCCGCATATGACCGTTTACGATAACATGGCATTCAGCCTTAAGCTCCG
>CANQIW010000220.1 GCA_947624055.1 uncultured Lachnospiraceae bacterium | reverse complement strand
TGAAGTGTATGGTCCTCCGACAGAGAATCCGGATGATTATATAAGCTATATCTGGATTCCATTAAAGAAAGCCTGACGAATTAAGTGGCTGTTGCAATCAACTGGTTTTGCCATTAAATTTGGAGGGTTTAAGTGCATAGAAAAAAGCGGAAATGGTGAATGCTTATTAAAGTACGTCAAAAATCCGGGGAGCCTTCTGGAATCAGAGAAATCCCCGGATTTTTTGACTATAATGAGCGAAAGCGCCGCTCAATCATCTAATTTTGATGATTTTGCGACAACCTCCCCCTTGTCTGTTCTACAGAAAGCGTTATTTCAGTTTCATCCCGTCATGGAAGGCTTCGCCGACACGCTCGGATACTCTGTAGTAGCCATGTGTGTACGGGTCGAAAGCGATGGCATTTACCAAGGACATGTCGAGCTTCCCGTTCAGCATCACGCGCTCGTCCGCCGTGACGTTTACGACCTTACCGATCACGCCGCAGCCGTATTCGTTATCCTGATATTCAATAAATTCACATTCCAGGCAGAGCGGGAATTCATTGATAACAGGGGCGTCCACCGTCTCCGCCTTGCTGGCGGTGAGCCCGGATTTTTCCAGCTTGTCTGCGATCTGGTTGCCGGATGCGACACCGAAATAGTCTGCCTCGGTCACATGGGTGGCGTCGGCAATGCTTACTGTAAAGGCGCCTCTTTTCTTTATGTTCTTGACAGTCTTATGGGATTCGGTCAGATTGAGCGCTACCGTGTTCCGCTCCTGCATCGTTCCCCAGGCGGCGTTCATGACATTTACGCTGCCGTCCTCGTTGTAAGTGGCGATCATCAGCACCGGCATGGGGAAAATGCCTTCCGTGATATTCAATTTCTTTCTCATAAACAGGACCTCTTTTCTTTGAATAATATTGACAAGCTTATGCCGTCAGCTATAATTATATCCGTCATTGTAAAAAAAGCAAGTCATAAGAAAGACCGGAAACTTTATGATAAAAGTTCCAGAATTCACTTTGCTGGTGGCAAAAGAAGACAGACTGTTCGGATGATGATCGGATGAATCCGGAAAGTATGAGAGGAGTAAACGTGATGAACACCAAAAAGAAATACAAAAGGACACTGCTGGCCTGTTACCTGGGCTTTATCACGCAGGCGATCTCGGCGAATTTCGCGCCGCTTTTGTTTCTGACTTTTTACAGCAGCTATGGGATATCCTATGGGCGACTTGCGCTGATCTCTACCTGCTTTTTCTTTACGCAGCTGGTCGTGGATTTCATCTGTGCGAAGTTTGTGGACCGTATCGGCTACCGCGTAAGCATCGTAGCCGCGGAGATTCTCTCGGGGCTCGGTCTGGCGGGGCTTGCGTTTCTGCCGGATCGGCTGCCGTCGCCCTTTGCCGGGATCCTGGTCTGCGTGGTTGTCTATGCAGTGGGAAGCGGGCTGATCGAGGTGCTCTGCAGTCCAATCGTCGAAGCGTGTCCTTTTGAGAACAAAGAAGGAATGATGAGTCTGCTGCACTCATTTTACTGCTGGGGCTCGGTCGGTGTGATTCTGGGCTCGACGCTGTTCTTCAGTCTGTTTGGGATCGAACACTGGCGTGTGCTTGCCTGTCTTTGGGCGATTATTCCGCTGTATAATATTTACAATTTTGCGACCTGTCCAATCGAACCTCTGATAGAGGACGGGCAGAGCATGACGATGGGGCAGCTTTTCCGGACAAGAATCTTTTGGCTGCTGATCGTGCTCATGGTATGCGCAGGTTCCTCAGAGCTTGCGATGGCGCAGTGGGCTTCCGCGTTCGCGGAGTCGGCGCTGCACGTCTCGAAGACGGTCGGCGATCTGGCAGGTCCCTGCGGGTTCGCGGTGTTTATGGGGATAAGTCGTGTCCTGTACGGGAAGATTGGCGAGAAGGTCGACTTGCAGAAGTTTATGATCGCGTCCGGGCTTCTCTGTCTGTGCTGTTATCTGCTGGCAGGACTCGCGAAGTTGCCGGTTTTCGGTCTGATTGGATGTACGCTCTGCGGTTTCTCGGTCGGGATCATGTGGCCGGGTTCGATCAGTATCTCGTCTGCGGCTCTCCCAATGGGCGGAACCGCGATGTTCGCCCTGTTGGCTCTGGCAGGGGATCTCGGCGGAGCAGTCGGACCGGCGATCGTCGGGAATATCTCGCAGAACGCCGGAAATGATCTGCAGGCAGGCGTACTCGCCGGGATCGGTTTCCCCATTGTGCTGGTGGTGACAGTGTTTGTGCTACGCAGGATGAAGAAAGCGGCGTAAGGAAAAGGGATATTTGTTGACATTATAACGGTATAACGATACAATGATGTTCAGGGAGTAAGGAGGCTATTCGCTATGCTTACAACATGGATGGAAAAGAAAGGAATGACAATGTATCGTCTGGCGAAGACGGCTGGCGTACCCTATTCTACAGTGAATGATCTGTGTTCAGGAAAGACTCGGCTTGAAAAATGCAGCGCCGAAACCGTCTATCGGATTTCAAAAGCATTGGATGTTTCCATGGAAGAATTGCTTGCCCCTTGTTTTTTACATCGTTGCAGCTTTGAGAATTTTAAAAGTGCGGTCTGTCACAGAGTGAAAGAAATGGGAGATATGAATTTTATCATCAATACGCTTGAAAGCAGGGAGATACGAATCTTCTTTGAGCGCAAATGGTATCCTGAGAGCTTTTATCTCCTTGCAATGTTGGATTATATCAGTCGCATAAATGATGTGCCGCTTTGCAATGAGTACGACGATATCAGGCGGTGTAAATTGGAAAAGCCAGTTTTTCCGGCCGGCATTCGGGCGCTTTTTGCAGCTTCGGGAAATGCTGATACAATAAAAAAGGCGGAAGATACGGCAATACCGGAATTTGTACGATTCAATATCGTCGAGAACGAGGTGAAAAATGTTATCTGAGCTTAAAAATGAATTTACGAAAGATAACATTGACTTGTATTTGCGGGAAATTGCAAAAGAGTATCGGAAGCGGATTGGAAAAGGAACACCTGCAGAGCTTATTCTGATAGGCGGTGCTTCTGTTTTGCTTAATTATGGCTTCCGTGATATGACAATGGACATTGATGCGCTTATCTCGGCGGCTTCTGTCATGAAGGATGTCATCAATTATGTCGGAGATAAGTTTGGGCTTCCGAATGGCTGGTTGAACACGGATTTTAGAAACACAGGTTCTTACACGCCGCGGCTTGTTCAATTCTCGACGTATTATAAATCATACTATCGTGTCTTGACAGTTCGAACAGTCCGTGCAGAATATCTGATTGCTATGAAGCTGCGCGCCGGAAGGCAATATAAAAATGATCTTTCTGACATACTCGGTATTTTAGCTGATCACGAAAAGAAAGGTACACCGATTCAAATGGAACAGATCAAAAAAGCAGTGTGCGATCTGTATGGAAATTGGGAAAAAATACCGGCGAGTTCATGTGAATTTATAGAAAAAGCCATGGCTGACGGTCGTTTCGGGGAGCTTTATGAAGAAGTGACAGCAGGGGAGAAGGAAGCCAGAGAACTGTTGATCCAAGTCGAACAGAATTACCATGGAGCTGTAGGTGAAGCCAACGCCGGAGATATTATCGCCATCCTTCGAAGAAAAAAGCAGCGCAAATAAGCGGTATTGCAGGAGTGGACATATATGGAACAGAAAAAACTTCCTCTCGTGATCGTGACAGGACCGACTGCGGTGGGCAAGACGAGCCTTTCCGTGGAGCTTGCGAAGCGCATCGGCGGGGAGATCATCTCGGCGGATTCCATGCAGGTGTACCGCGGCATGGATATCGGGTCGGCGAAGGTGACGAGGGAAGAAATGCAGGGGGTTCCGCACTATCTGATCGATGCGTTTGACCCGTCGGAGGAGTTCCATGTCGTGAAATTTCAGGAGCTCGCGAAACGATATATTTATGAGATCTGTGACAGAGGGAAGATTCCTGTTCTGGTCGGTGGAACCGGCTTCTACATTCAGGCGGTGTTGTATGATATCGACTTCACGGAGAATGGGGAAGACAGCTCCTATCGGGAGTCGCTGCAGCAGCTGGCGGAGACGGAAGGCGCGGAAAAACTGCACGCGATGCTGCGCGAAGTGGATCCTGCCTCGGCGGACGCGATCCACGCGAACAATGTGAAACGCGTGAT
>CANQIW010000219.1 GCA_947624055.1 uncultured Lachnospiraceae bacterium | reverse complement strand
TCTTCGACGAGGTCAAGGATTTCGCGGAGTGCGGCCTGTGCGGCACGGCGGCCGTCATCTCCCCGGTCGGCAAGATCGTCGACCACGGCAAGGAGATCTGCTTTCCGAGCGGCATGAGCGAGATGGGGCCAACCACAAAGAAGCTATACGATACCCTGACCGGCATCCAGATGGGCCGCATCGAGGCGCCGAAGGGCTGGATCAAGGTGATCAAATAAGCTTTCAGAATTCAAAAATATTTATCATGCGCCGCAGAGCGCACGCAGAAAGATACCCGGGAGGGAGATTCAGGGCCTTTCCGGGTATTCTTACGCCGTATCTCAATTTTTTCCGCATCGGAAACTCCGTTTTCCCGCTTATACAGGTCAACTTGTACCTGTCAGAAAAACAGGCTATCCGCATACCCGCCCGTCCTCGATATTCAGGATATAATCCGCGCCTTCCGCGACTGCCGGATCGTGCGTGACAACCAGAAAAGTCTTGCGATAGCTTCGATGAATCTCATGCAGGAGCTCCATCACCTCCGCCCCGGTCTTTTTATCCAGATTCCCGGTCGGCTCGTCGCAGAGTATGACGGAGGGATCATTGGCGAGGGCGCGCGCGATCGCCACCCTCTGCTGCTGCCCGCCCGAAAGCTGTGCCGGCGTATGCCCGGCTCTGTTTGCGATCCCGAGCTGCTCCATCAGGGTTCCGATATAATTCTCATCCACCTTCCCGGAAGAAAGCAGGATCGGGAGCACAATGTTCTCTTTCACGTTCAGCTCATCGATGAGGGAAAAATTCTGAAACACATAGCCGATCTCCTCCCTCCTGAGTTTCGCAAGCCGGCGTTCCCCGCAGGAAGCAAGGTCAACGTCGTGGATGTACACAGCCCCTGAGGTCGGCGTATCCAGCCCGCCCAGAATGTGCATGAGTGTCGATTTCCCGCTTCCGCTCGTGCCGGTCAGTGCGACAAAGCTGCCTTCTCCGACGGAGATGGAGACATCCCTCAGCGCCTCCACCTTCTGTCCGCCTGCTTCGTATGTCTTGCATAAATGCTCTGTCCGCAGCGTAATCTTTTCTTTCTCCATCATCTGCTTATCCTCCGGTCATCACTTGTCTACATTCTTCCTGTCACTTGTCTCCCTTTTCAGAACGAATCCATATCGATCGTCTCCGCGATCACCTGTTTCTTCATATAGCGGATCTGCGGGACTGTGGCGAGGACGATCAACAGTTCAAACAGCGCCACGATCACAAGCAGGACAGCCACCGGATGGTAGCCGAACAGATCGTAGCGAAACGGCACGTTGTGGTACCACGGCAGCCCTTCTGTAGAGATCCCCGCCCAGGCCCCGGAATCGATCTGTCGCCGGATAAACAGAAAGAACAGCTGGCACAGTGCGGTTGGGATTACCGCAAGCCCTCCGCAGACGAGCGGGCAGACGGCATTCTGCCGCAGGATCATCCCAATAAGCTGCGGCAGGGACATCCCGATCGCGCGCAGCCTCGAGATGGTCTGCGTCCTCAGACGGATCTGGCTGTAGAACTTGATACCGATCGCCAGAATCCCCGTGCAGATCAGCATGACAATCATTACGTAATAGACGGTCATCGTGTTGCGCATGCCAAGCTCCATCTGCTCGCGGATCTCATAGGAGGAGGCAAACGAGACGCCCTCGCAGCCGCTGAGCATCCGATAAAACTGCTCGTCGGCCTTCGCAGGATTCGCGCCCTCCTCAAGCGAGAAGCGCACATCCGTAAAAAGCGCGTCCGGCAGTCCCCATGCGGCGAACGCCTTCGGCAGGCAGAGAACGGACGGCGCGCGCCGATTCGCATCGTCGGAAAAGCTCGCCGCCTCAAGGCCGGACAAGGTATATTTTTCCAGAAGTTCTTCGTCCTCCAGAACGATAATCGCACCAATCCGCGGGTCAATCTCCTTTCTGCTCCCATAGGCAAAGGACGCGTAGCGCACGGTCGCGCCGCCCGGTTCCTTCACATACCTCAGATAGACCGGCTCCGTGTAGTCAAAAGGCGTCCCGAAGTCATAGCGGTCTTCTTCCTCAGACAGCAGGATATCGCTCAGCGGCAGCACATCCCCGGCGTGAAACAGCTCCCCGGCTTCCTCCGCGAGATCCGCCGGGAGCACCAGCGCCGCCTCGCTCCCATCCTTAAGCTTCTCCGGATCCAGCGCTCCCTCTTTCACACAGGGAGAGAGCTCAGAAAGCTCCTCCCAGTCCACGCCGATAGTTGGCAGGGCATACACGTCCTCCTCCGCGCCGTAACCGTAAGCCTCCATCATCGCCTTCTCCGCCTCGTATTCCGTGCGCTCATAATCGTCCTCAGAGTCCTCGAACGCCTCGTACTGCCGCAGAGAAAAGGGTTCAAATACTTCCCGGAGCTTTTCCCGCTCTTCCCCGGAAACGGCAAGCCGGGTGGAACGGTTGACCATGCGGGCAAAGGATTCTTCGATGTATGAGGTTCCGGCAAACTTCCGGTATGCCTCCTGCGCGATCCCGTAATTGTGGTGGTTTTCCGCCTGAAAAGAGGACAACTGCGCCCAGTCGCCTTTCACGGCCGCAAAATCCCACTCCCCAAGCCCGCTCTCGGACAGACTGTTCCGGTACTCCGCGCTGTTCTTGTCCGCGAGCGCGCGAAAATAATTGTATCCGAAAAAGGCGGCGCACATGACGACGCACATGATGAGTGGGACAAAACGGTCCGAGAAGCGGATCTGTCTCCCTACGACCTTATGCCAGCCGCATGCTTTGAACTCGCTAAAATGCCGACTCATCCTGCTCTTCATCTTCAGATACCGCTTCTGGAACACCGCGATCGGCGTGCTTTTCGCCATCCGGAAAAGCGCCGGGCACGCCGCCGCAAGGCTGCCCAGCCCGACGACGCACAGTGTGTACCGCCAGGGATCCGGCGTGACCGAGGCCACATAACTGTTCACGGAAAAGCCGAACGGCATCTGCGCGCCGGAGAGCGCGTTCATGCATCGGATCAGACAGAAATGAAGACCATATCCCAGCAGGCCGCCGGCAAGGAGAAAAAACCCGTCCAGCACAACAAGCTCCGCAAACAGATAGACGAACACCCCCTGTTTCGTCATCCCGACGCTGCGCAATATGGCGATCTCCTCCGAGCGCTCCAGAATGAGGTTTCGCACCAGCCCGAAGACCGACACTGCCGCGATCACGAGGATCAGCGCCGCGAACAGCGGGATCAGCACAGAGGAATAGAAATCCTTCCACACATTGCCATCCCTCACGGCGTCGAGCAGCGCCGCGGCCGTAATCTCCCCGTACCCGCTGCTGATGTGATCCAGTATCCCGAGCAGGGCCGACTGGGCGTCCGTCCTCCCGAGCGAAATATCATATCCGATCAGCGTGTGAATTCCGGAATCCGCGATCTGAAGCGCAATCCGGGCGGAATCACCCTGCGTCTGAAAAAAGGCCGTGACGAGCGTGCTCCCAAACAGGCCCGCGTCCTCCTCCGCGGCAAAGAGCGCCGGGACAAAGTATTCTTCGGAGAGCTGCGACTGCGGATAACGGTAAAACCCGCCCACGACCTCCTCCGAGCTCGCCTCAAAGATTCCGGAGACGACAAATTCCCGCTCGCCAAGCGTCTCGCCGTCCATATTGCACAGCGCCAGCTCTGCCTTCTCTCCCGGAATCGGAACGATGCCCATCCGCTTCGCGATCCCGGCGTCTATTGCGATCTCTCCCGCCTTCCTGGGATAACTGCCGCGGATGCAGCTCATGTGATAGATCCGCTCAGAATTTTCATCCGAAAAGGAAGCCAGCTTGTACTGCCCGCCGTCGTCTGTGCAGACATAGCCCAGCTCGCGGTAGAAGCCGCAGGCGCTCAGACGCTCATTTTCCGTGATCAGCGGCAGCTCCTGCTCCTCCATGCCGTAAAAGATCGCGTCGTAATCCCCCTGCCGATCCAGTCTGCGCTCCAGCGTGAACGCCTTCTCACTGCGCACGTAGAGCGCTGAGAAGCCAAGCGCCGCCGCGCTGAGTATACAGACGAACGCCAGTGTCAGAAAGCGTTTCCAGTGCCTGCGCCAGTACCGAAGCGACAGCCCGGCAAGTACGGCAATTTTTCTCATTCGGATCCCCTCCCCTCAATTCCGCGTCCTGAGAGTCTATCTTCATAACT
>CANQIW010000218.1 GCA_947624055.1 uncultured Lachnospiraceae bacterium | reverse complement strand
GCCAGCTGGACGCGGCTGCGTCGCTTTTTGAACGCCCTGCGGAGAGTTTTTTCGAGGCGCTGCAACGGATATTGTTCTATAACCAGTTTCTCTGGCAGACGGGCCATACGCTCAATGGTTTGGGCCACCTGGACTGGATATTGGAGGATCTCTACCGGCGGGATGTTGATGCCGGTGTTCTGTCGCGTCAGGACGCAAAGGAGCTTCTTAAAAGCTTCTTCCGGGCTCTGCATGAGTATTACTGGTTCAAGAGTAATGTGCTCATGGGCGATACGGGCCAGATTATTATTTTAGGCGGTCGGGCATCGGATGGAAGCTATCATTGCAGCGAGCTGACGTATCTGTTCATCGAGGTCTCCGAAGAACTCAGACTGCCCGACCCCAAGGTGCTGCTGCGGTGCACAGCGGATATGCCGGAGGACCTTCTTGAGGCGGCGGTGAAGTGCATCGCCACGGGCATCGGCGCGCCGCTGCTGTCCAATGACGACACGGTCATCCCGGCCATGCTCTCCTGCGGCTATGTTGAGGCGGATGTTTATAGCTACGGCGTATCGGCCTGCTGGGAACCGCTCATCCCGGGGCTGAGCTTCGAGCCGAACAATGTGGCATCTTTGAATTTTGCCGAGCCTTTCATGAAAATGGCGGAATTTCCCGCGTTCGGGGCGGCCGGATCAATGGAGGAGGTCATTTCGCTCTATGAAGCCGAGCTTAGGGAGTACATCAGTGAGCTTTTGACCCCGCTGACGACCAAGGCTTTTGAGGAGGATCCTCTCCTGTCGCTTTTGAGTCCGTCTTGCATGGAGGGCAGGAAGGATATCACCCAGGGCGGCGCAAAGTATAATAACATGGGCCTCACATCGGTAGGACTTGGCACGGTTGTTAATTCCCTGCTCAACATCAAAAGGCTCGTCTTTGCCGAAAAACGTTATACAGTGGACCAGCTGAACACGCTCCGAAGGAACGACTTTGCCGGTCAGGAGGAGCTGCTTCAGGAGATGAAGGACCTGAAGCCCTGCTTCGGCTGCGACGATCCGGAGGTGGTGGCGCTGGCCAGGCGGCTCATTGCCTTTACAAGCGGTGAGTTTGGTAAATACAAGACCAGTCAAGGCGGGGGGTTCAAATTTGGCCTCAGCTCGCCCGATTATATCATCAGAGCACAGGATGTCTCGGCGACATTTGACGGACGGCGCAGCGGCGACCCGTTCAGCGTGCACATCTCCTCCGCTTCGGCCATACCGACGACGGAGCTTCTGTCCTTCGCCATGCAGATGGACTATAACGACAACCGGCTCAACGGCAATGTGATAGATTTCATCACGTCGCCGGGCATGCTGACGCAGAATATCAAGAAATACGCGGCGCTGCTGCGGGCGGGCTTTGCCGGCGGTATCTTCCAGTTGCAGATGAATGTGGTGGACAGCAAGACCCTGATCGCGGCAAAAGCGGATCCGACGCTGTTCCCCAATTTGGTCGTGCGCGTCTGGGGCTTCAGCGCGTACTTTAACGACCTGCCGGAGGAGTACAAGGACGTTCTGATCGCCCGGGCGATCGAGAGCGAGAAGGCGGCGTGACACAGGCGGAGCTATGCAGAGGAAAAACGTCAAGCTCAATTACATATATAACGTGGCCTATCAGGTCCTGCTGCTGCTCATGCCGCTGGTCGTGGCGCCCTATCTGTCGCGGGTGCTGGAGCCGGACGGCGTGGGGACGGCCAGCTATGTGGAATCCGTCGTGGCGTATTTCACACTTTTTGCCACCATGGGCATCACCACCTACGGCCAGCGGGAGATTTCCTATGTGCAGGACGACATGGAAAAGCGGAGCCAGGTCTTTTGGAATACAAAGGTCCTGGGCTTCTGCACGTCCGCCGCTGCTACGGCGGTATATGTGGTCTTCGCGCTCCTGCAGAAGGAACGGTCCACGCTGTATTTGATCCTCACGCTGAATCTTGTGGCGGTGTTTTTTGACATCACCTGGTTCTTTCAGGGGTTGGAGGAGTTTGGCAAGACTGTAACGCGCAACGCGCTCTTCAAGCTTCTGCAGATCGCCTATATCTTCCTGTTCGTCAAAACGAAAGAGGACCTGCCCCTCTACGTGCTGGGAGTGGGCCTGTTCACGGCGCTGGGGAACCTGTCCCTGTGGGCATACCTGCCGCGGTATATAAATAGAATCGATATCCGCGCGCTGCGACCGTTTCGGGACATAAAAGTAGTATGGTCCCTGTTCATCCCCACGATCGCCATCCAGATATATACCGTGCTAGACAAGACGATGATCGGCCTCATCACGGGCAGTTCCTTTGAGAACGGCTACTACGAGCAGGCGATCAAAATATCAAAAATGCTGCTGTCAGTAGTGACGGCGCTAGGCACGGTGATGGTGCTGCGGGTGGGAAACCTTTTCGGAAAGGGAGAGGCGTTTGAGGTCCGTCGACTAATGTACCGGAGCTACCGGTTCGTATGGTTCCTGGGCATCCCGCTGTGTTTCGGCATCATCATGGCGGCCGGTAATTTTGTGCCGTGGTTCTTCGGACCGGGCTACGACAAGGTCATTCCACTTTTGCAGATACTGTCGCTGCTGATTCTGGCAATTGGGATTAACAATGTGACTGGGATTCAGTATTTTATCCCCACGAAGCGCCAAAATCTTTTCACGTATACAGTCATCATAGGGGCGTGCACGAACTTCGTGCTGAATATGATCCTGATAAACAAGATACAGTCCATCGGTGTGGCGATAGCATCTGTGGCGGCGGAGACGGCAATTGCGGTGGTGCAGCTGGTAATTGTGAGAAAGGAACTGTCGCCTGGCAAGGTGCTGAGCGAGGGCGTGCACTACTACATCGCTGGGGCGGTCATGGTCATGGTCCTTTGGCCTATCTGCTGCCGGCTTTCGCCGTCCATTTTTCACACGGCCGTGATTGTGGTAGTGGGTGCGGCGGTGTATTTTTTGACGCTGCTGGCGGAGAGGGATGCGTTTTTCCTATCAAATGTCAGGGGCATTCTCAAAAAAATACAACTTAATAAGTAGGATGATATGGACGAACGCATTCTGATAACGAATATCCAGCGTTTTTCCCTACATGACGGCCCCGGGATACGCACGAACGTGTTTTGTAAGGGTTGCGGGTTGCGTTGCCCCTGGTGTGCCAACCCGGAGAACCTGGAGCCCCGGCCAGAGGACTATGTGAAGGACGGCTTGCCAGGAACATATGGCTGGTATATACCTTGTGAGGAACTGGTCCGGGAGGTCATGAAGGACGAGCTGTTCTATCGCCAGCGAGGCCGGGGAGAGGACCTGGACGCGCTACCGGGCGGCGTGACCTGGTCCGGCGGGGAGGCCCTATTGCAGGCAGACAGACTGGAACCGGCGTTTCGCGCGTTGAAGGAAGCAGGCATACACCAGTGTGTGGAGACGAGCCTGTTTGTCCCGGGGAACCGGCTGCAGCTGGCGATGAAGTACATCGACCTGTTCTATGCGGATATCAAGATGCTGGACGGGGAGCGGTGCAGGACCGTCCTGCATGGGGAACTGGAGCAGTATCTGGAAAACGTGAAGACGCTCTTCGGTGCGGGAAAGCCGGTTGTCTTTCGCGTTCCAGTCATAGGTAGCTTTACTGATAGCGAGGCGAACCGCCAGGCAGCCATTGAGTTAATAAAGAAATATCCGCCCATGAAAGTGGAGCTGATCAAGGAGCACAATCTGGGTCAGAGCAAGTATGCTTCCCTTGGCAGGACGCCCTTGGACCTGCACACCGTGACGGACGAGTTTTTGGAGCGGTACAAGGAAGATATAGTGATGAATACTGGTGTGCTTACAGAAGTCTGCAAGATATAGAGGGAACCGTGGAAATGGAATATAACTATCTCATCGTCGGCGCAGGCCTGTACGGCACGGTGTTCGCTCGACAGATGAAAGATGCAGGCAAGTCTGTGCTGGTCATCGACAAGCGGCCGCATATCGCTGGGAACGTGTACACGGAGGATGTCGAGGGCATCCATGTCCATAAGTACGGGGCGCACATCTTTCACACCAACGACAGGCGGGTATGGGACTATGTGAACCAATTTGCTGTGTTTAACCGGTTTACCAACAGTCCGGTGGCCAATTATAAAGGCGAACTATACTCGTTGCCCTTCAACATGTATACCTTCAACCGCATGTGGGGCGTG
>CANQIW010000217.1 GCA_947624055.1 uncultured Lachnospiraceae bacterium | reverse complement strand
GTCTGCGGGCCGTTCGGCGCGGTGAAGGAACAGTGCTCGGGGCTTTACGCGCAGACGATGGCGGAGAGGGGCTTTTTGACGGTTGCATTTGACCCTTCGTTCACGGGAGAGAGCGGCGGCAATGTTCGCTACATGGCATCGCCCGATATCAACACGGAAGATTTCATGGCGAAGGAACTGCTGCTGATTCCGGGCGCGGTGCATACCGACCTGTACGACGGCGGCGGAAAAGGCGCTATTCCGTTCGATAAGCTGGAGGAATTCTTCAACAAGTATATGAAGTAAGGCGACTGCAAACAGAAATCGGGAATGCGGGAAAGCATTGGAGATGTCGAGCCGTATACAGTGATCGGCGGAGTGCCCGCGAAAGTAATAAAGCATGTTTCTATTCGATAAAGGAACAGTTTCTAAACTTAAAACCCGCAGGTACATTTGTGCCTGCGGATTTTTGTGCAATTATGCACCTGATGGTTGCCAAAATGGAACGTACAGATAGATTGTTTATGGGGCGATGATACGGTATAATTGGTATAATTACGGTACAATGATGAGGGGAGGAAATGCGAATGGAATTTAAAGAAAAACTGCAGCTGCTAAGAATAAATATGATATAATATTTTCCGTAAGGTCGATCATTTATTTGTTTCCCGCAGGAAGAGAACATGGAGCAGATCTGCCAGATGGATACGCTTCACAAGACGGTGGAGTACATGAGGAAACATATTGTGAGTTAGCCGGGAAAGGAGATAGTGGCTTTGGAAACAGAGAACATATATTATTTTGGAGAAAGCACAGATAACGATAAGGATCGGCAGCAGATGAACGACGCGTTGTTTCAGGAGGCCATCCGGATCACGATGGAGATCAACACGCAGTATCATACTCCGGAGGAACTTCGGGAGCTGATGTCGCGGCTCACGGGCAGGAGGGTGGACGATACTTTTCGCCTGTTTCCGCCGTTTTACACGGACTTTGGGAAAAACATCATCATTGGAAAGGATGTATTTCTCAATTCCGGCTGTCATTTCCAGGATCAGGGCGTGATACGGATCGGGGATGGCGCGCTGATCGGGCACAATGTGGTGATTGCCACGATCGACCACGACCTCGATCCGCGAAATGGGCGCAGGAATCATTACGCGCCGGTGACCATCGGGGAGCATGTGTGGATTGGTTCAAACGCGACGATCCTGCCGGGTGTTACGATCGGAGATTGGGCGGTGGTTGCCGCGGGCGCGGTCGTCACAAGAGATGTCGAGCCGTACACCGTGGTCGGCGGGGTGCCTGCGAAAGTGATAAAGAGGGTTTCTATCTAATCATTGCATAGGAAATCATAGCGGAGGGAGAAAGTATATGTCAGTACATAAGCTTGCGGTGATATCGGACACGCACGGAATTCTGCGGCAGAAAGCGGTCGAGGCGTTTCAGGGGGCGGAGCTGATCCTGCACGGCGGCGATATCGCGGATCAGAAAATACTGGACAGGCTGCGAGAATATGCGCGGGTGATCGCGGTGCGTGGAAACTGCGACAAGGAGTGGGCGGAAGAACTGCCTCAGGAGATTTGCTTCGAGCTGTACGGCAAAAAAATATATATGGTTCACAACAGGAAGCAGATATCCGCGAAGGCGGATGGGGCTGACGTCGTCATATACGGGCATTCACACCGGTATGAGGAGAAGGAAGAGGACGGCCGGCTCTGGCTGAATCCGGGGAGCGGAGGCCCGCGGCGTTTCGGGAGGCCGGCGACGATGGCCGTGCTGGAGATCGATGAGGAGAGCGGGAGTCTGACGGTGAAGCGGATCGAGTTGACGGAGGATGGAGTGCGGAATGCGGTTGAAACCGCGCAAGACATGATTGGAACTGCGCAGGGCGGGAACAGCATTGCGGCGGCGTATGATACAGATGGAACCGCGCGGAAAGCTGTTGCGGACGGTCTGCGCGCGGAATTCGGCAGCGGAGAGCTGCGGGGAATCGTCGAGACGATCGTGAGAGATCTCGGGCGTGGGAAGTCGGTCGACCGCATTGTGAAAACGCGCGGGATCAGCCGTGCGCTGACAGAGCAGATCTGCCAGATCTACTTCACGCATCCCGGCATCGATGTACAGGGCGTGATGGATCGGATCGAGATCGCTGGGCGGTAATTTTGGAATTGAATGATATAAAATTCAGGTTGTACTTTATAATTACGCGGATTTTCTTGATTTGAAGCGCAATGAATGGATCTTGGAGGAGGATGCAATATGCTCACAACAGAAGCTCTGATTCTGGATAAGGCAAAATATTCTGACTGGAAAGACATGTACGAAAACGTCTGGTCGCGGCCGGAAAGCGCAAAATACATGCTCTGGAGCGTGACGCCGGATGAGGAGGAAGCCAGGCGCAGGATTGAGCGGACGATCGCGTTTCAGAAGGATCATGACGCGTTTCTGGTCTACGAGAGGGCGAGCGGCAGAGCAATCGGCTTCGCGGGAGTCGTGCAGACGGGCTCGCACACGTATGAGGATACGGGGATCTGTGTCGGGTCGGATTATGTGCGCAGGGGATACGGGAAGCAGATTGTCCAAAGACTGATGCAGTTCTGCAGAGATGAACGCGGCGCGGAAGAATTCGTCTACACGGCGCGGGAGGAAAACGAGGCTGCAAACGCGCTGGCAAGATCGCTCGGATTATCGCTGGTCGGCGGAAAGGACAGGACGGACGCAAGGGACGGACATATTTATCGGCTTCTGGAATATCGAATTGCATTGAAGACAGGGCTTTATGCGCGTTTTGAGTTCCGGAGCATCATGCCGGAGGAGGCAGAGGAGGCGGCGGATATCGAGGAAGTGTGCTTTCCGCCGAACGAGGCCTGTCTCAGGGAGCACATGCTGGCGCGCATTCAGGAAGCGGCGGATCGGTTCCTGGTGGCGGTTGACCGGGAGAGCGGAAAGCTTGCCGGTTTTTTGAATGGCATTGCTACGAATGAAAAGTCCTTCCGGGATGAATTCTTTACGGACGCGTCGACACATGACCCGGATGGGAAAAACATCATGCTGCTGGGTCTCGATGTGCTGCCGGAGTACAGGCGGCAGGGTCTGGGTCGGGAGCTTGTCCTGAATTACTGCCGCAGGGAAGCAGAAAAGGGCGTCAGGAGAATGGTTCTCACCTGCCACGAGGACAAGCTGGAGATGTACACAAAATTCGGATTCCGGGATCTTGGCGAATCCGCATCCAAGTGGGGCGGAGAAAAGTGGCATGAGATGGAGATTCAATTAAATGGGTAAGGTCATTTGACGTATTGCTTTGGTTAAGGGTTTTGAACAGATATGGAAAGTGAGATTGGAATGAAAGTCAGATTCCTATGGGGCGAGAAAATTCAGGAGATAATATAATTGAGGAATTGAAATCAAAGATTCAGATTTTGGAAGATGAAAACCGGCTTTTAAAGAACCGTTTAAAAGAAGCCGGTGTTTCGTATGAGGATATCTGTGAGGAAGACGATGTGGATGAGAAAACAGCGTTTGATCCGGATCAGGGAGCGCGTATACGAAAATTTGAGGTGACTGACAAGATTGCCAGCACTTTTTTTGTGATCTTCTGTCGAGGCAGGAAGGACGTGTACGATCTCCGCTACACCAATCCGAGGACAGGGAAGAATGGATATTATACGCAGTGCTTTAACCGTTGGGAACGAGACTGTTATATACAGAAAAGGGACGGCGTGAGGTGCAGAGACTGTGAGTTAAAAGCATACAAGCCGGTTACGCTGCCATTGATCAAGGCACACATGGTCGGTGCGGATCCCAATGGAAATGATGTGGTTGCGATATATCCGATGCTGGAAAATAATTTTTGCCAGCTGTTGGTGTTTGATTTTGATAATCATGGAAAGGGCGCGGAGCAGGAGGACTATGCGAATGTTGGCGACAGCTGGAAAGAGGAAGTAAATGCATTGCGCCGTATCTGTAAGAATCTTGGCATAGACGCGGTAGTGGAGAGATCGAGGTCGGGTCTGGGCGCGCATCTGTGGATATTTTCCAAAGAAATGGTACCGGCCAGACTGGCGAGGCGATTTGGATATGCTCTTTTGGAAAAAGGTGCAGAATCGGTGAATCTGAAGTCTTTTCGGTATTATGACCGCATGATACCGGCGCAGGATAGTCTTCCGGAGGGCGGACTTGGCAATGTGATCGCGCTTCCGCTGCAGGGGA
>CANQIW010000216.1 GCA_947624055.1 uncultured Lachnospiraceae bacterium | reverse complement strand
ATCAAACTTTGAAATATCAAAAGTCACTGCTGGCACCTCATTTCTCTATAACCTTTGAAGTTTTTTTGACAAAATCAATATCAATTCCTAAATTATATCCTTACCACGTAATAGAAATATTAAAACTGCCTGCTATGTCTTTTTACGAATCAGGGTCACTAGAATTGCCCAGTCCACCTCATGTCACCCTGTCCATACAGTCCATTTAATCCACAATATCTGGTATAAACAGCACTTAATAACACGAAATAGCACGTCAAAAAGCCGCCGCCCCTAGTAGCTCACAAAATACTCCACCGCGTTCGCCGGGAAGAACTCCTTGAACTCCCCGTAGAGCTGCGCTGCGAGCGTCTTATTTACGCGAAGGCAAAGTGAGGGAAGCCATATTATTTATATGAGCTGACCGAACGCGCCCGCGATAACAAGTGAAACACGCACAGCGTGTTTCGCTCGTGTGCGCAAGTACCAAAGTCGGCTTATTGAGTGCCTGAATCACGTTCGCCATCGTGAACGTCTTGCCGGAGCTCGTCACACCCAGCAAAGTCTGGCATTGGTTGCTTTCCCTGAAGCCCTGAACCAGCTTTTCGATGGCCTGCGGCTGATCGCCGGTGGGCTGGTATTCGCTGTGTAGTTTAAATTCCATAATAATTTCCTCAAAAAACTGCTCCATTTATATTATTCTATCTTTGCAAATAATAACTTTTCTTTTTTGTACTGCCGTCCGTGAATATTTCTCCTTCATCCGCCATTTCTTTCAAAATCGCTCTGGTGCGTGTTTCATTCAATCCAAGCACTTTGGATATTTCGCTTGTTTTATTTCGCTTGTTTTTTCGCTTATTTTTCGCTTGCTTTTTTACTTTCTTTTTTACCAACGGCAACGTTAATATCGTCCGATCCGATCCATACTGCTCTTCCAACCTTCTTGTCTGGTTTCTAAAAACAATTTCAGGCTATTTTATTCTATAATCTTAGAGCCAAACTTTTGATTCTTGCTTCTCGGTTTCTCCGGATACGTCATAAAAAGCAGACCCGCTTCCAGCATTGGCTTAAGATAATTATTTCGAAAAGTTGTCCTATGATTAATACCCAAGAATTCCATCATTTCACCTCTGGTTCGTGGCTCATGGCAATATTGAAGTAATGCTTCGTACTTAGCAGATTTTTGAGCGCTTTTTTGAGCGCTTTTTTGAGCGCTGCCGCTCAATTCTTCTCTATCTCTATCAAATTGCTTTAAATTAGGTGATGACGGGGTCGAATCATTACTCTGACCACTCTTTTCTTTCAAAAACGCCTCATTTATAAACAGTCTCGTTATAAAATAACTGTGAGCTTCATCCGTCTCAAACTCCGGTTTCGGTGAACCGTTCGCATCCAATGCATCCAAAATCTTCTTAAATCCGGTATTCCTGCCTTCTGTCAAATGCAGTTCTTTCAGGAAATCGCCAATCCTGCGGTTTCGGTAACGGCGATTTGACACCCGATAGGACTTCAGTCCTTCTATTGTGACCGACCGATCCGGTCCCGGAAAACTTAATATTTCGATTCGGTCATTTTCCACTCTGACCTCAATCGGCTCTCTCTCATCATACGCCCGGTGGTACACGGCATTTGATAATGCTTCTTCCAGTGCAGCAAACGGATAATTGAAAAAGCGATCCGCTTCCGCACGTTCCGGATATTTTATTACTTTTTCCGTAATAATCGTATTTCTGATGTACTGCAAAGCATCCCGTAACTGCTGATGAATAGGTCCCTTAAAGGTCTGTTCAACAATATGATCACCACCCAGCCCATCCGGGAACTGAACGACATCTATCTGCGTATAGGGGAAGAATTTTTCAGGCTCCATGCTGAAGAACATTAAACCTACATTTTTGGGCTTCCTATATTCAGGAAGATCACTGACAATGTTCATATCCCTGCACACTTCAACGAAATCGCCCGTTTTTGATTTTTCATATAGAGAACTCTTTACCTCTTTCAGGTAATTCTGAATAAGCGTGATGTTCAAATCAGATATTTCCGCCTGATGATTGATCCGATCGTCAAAGGGAACTCTGTTCGCCAAACTGAACAAATCTTTTTCCTCATCGTCTGACGGTACAACGGTGCTGGACATTTTTCTGATATAATGAACACGTTCTTTGTTATCTTTCGCCATGGTTTTTGGGCACGAATAAGGTCTGTTGTCTCCTCCCGGACACCAGAGAACAATAAATTTCTTATTTTCGCAGTCAACGACTTCCACAATCGGCATATAAGCCGGTCTGAGCAATTTGCATTTTGACAGAATACTCTTCTGATAAGCATCAATCTTGTCGGCGGGAACACCTTTCAATGGATAAACGGGACACCCATTCTTTTCCTCCACTCCAATGACAATATAGCCGCCGCCCCAGTTATCCAGATCATTCGCGAAAGCACAAATTGTTTTCAAAGAAGCTCCTGCATCCCAGGTTTCTTTAAATTCAACTCTTGCCCATTCAACAACATTTCCGGACAGTAATGTCCTAATATTCGTCGGTATTGCCATCGAAGTCACTTCCTTCCATCTACAACCTTCCATCTGCAATTCACGCTGCTATAATATCATATATTATCTCCATCGGCTACTGCCATATATCAAGCCACGCCGCAAGCCTTCTTTACAATCAGGGTCACCAGAAAGTACTTTTAGAAAGTATAGCATAAAAAAAGCAAAAAGTATAGACTTTTCCAGAACATTTGTTCTTTCCAATTGTCTATACTTTTTCTCTTATGAATATAACACTTTCCCTTTTCTGCTGCTCTCCGTCTGCTTTACCGCTCGTTCACTGTCCGCGAGTCCTGCGCGCAATTTCTTCCGGCCCTTTTATCGCTCGGAGTCTTGGAAACTGTTATTTGATATCGTCCGTCCCCGTAATAATTCATTTTGTAATGCTTGCCATCCCCGGATATTTCAAAGCCCAGATTCTCTAAACTCTGCCGTGCTTCTTCAGCTGCAAGTCGCTCCTTTTTCTGACTGATCAGTCTGTCTCTTAACAGCGCATTGTTGACTCCCTGCCAGGTAAACAGCGTATCCACCCTCTGAGCATCGCTGTATTGGTTTTCAGGACGGCATTTCCGCGGTCAGCTCCGAATCTTCTCCGACCCCTGCCACACCATTCTGTCTGTGTCCGCCGCATCGGCAAACGGTCCCGGCAGCGTGCTTAATCCCCGGTGGGCGCCAAAGTAATCCCGGTCAAAGATGATGTCAGAACCGTCCGGGTTCTCGAAACGCTGTTCCGGCTCAAACGCGAGCCCCAACGTGTCGCTGCAGATGACGCCGTCCCGGAACTCGCCGAGAAGCGCGTATACGTTCGTCTTCAAGTAAAAACCGTCCTCCTTTTCGGCAAGCTCCACATAGGCCGTCTGCGCGTTTCCCTCACAGAAATGCTTCTCATGTTTGCTCACGGAAGCGCCGTTGAAATAGGCGTTGCCGTCAACCCACGCCGGGAGATGTCCGAAATGATATGTCCCGAGAGCGCCCATATCCGGCTCGCCCTCCGCTTCAAAAGGCACTGCCCACTCCTCGTAGGACGGGAAGATGTCAAAAGGCGCCGTCCCGACCTGCTCATAATCCGCGTCCTCCGCCGTGCGCTCCGGGTGCTCGACCGGGTACTGCTGCACAAAAATATTGTTGTAGACGCGGTCGTCGCCGTGCAGGATCGTCATAAATCCGGCCACCTCGGTCCTGTGGCGGATGTGGTAAGGCGTGTAGCGCGGCTCCCTCTGCCCATTCACGATGCTGTCCACCCCGGAGTTGATCAGGCTGAAGCTGCCCAGACACAGGTTGTGCACGCAGGCGATCCCCTCGCTCGGGATCGTCACGGACACCTTCGAGAGCAGGAGGTTGTTGTCGATCAGCGTCGGCCCGTGTCCCACCTCGATAAACACGTCGGTGCTGAACATCGCGCCCTGCGCCTGCGGGATCCCGGCCGGGCGCTGGTTGTCGTGCAGAAGATTCTGCGTGATCCTCGCGCCCTGCGCCTCCCAGTCGCACCAGATCCCCATGATGCAGTTGTGGATATGATTTCTGCGGATCGTGACGTCGATCGCCGCGTGGAGCTTGATGCCCGCCGTCTCCGCGCCTCCCAGCTGCTGGGAATTGCAGATATGATGGATGTGGCAGTCCTCGATCGTGGAGAACACGCCGCCCATCCGTCCGACAATGC
>CANQIW010000215.1 GCA_947624055.1 uncultured Lachnospiraceae bacterium | reverse complement strand
GAGGATGCTTTCCTGATCAGCATCCACGGACGGTCGCAGAATCTCGTCGGGGCGGTGCGCACGCACAGAAAGGTGTTTGCGCTGGTCGGGAAACAGGAGAGCTTCCTGCAGATGTGCCGGGATCTTCTGGAGTATGGACTGGGACAGGTGCTGCTGCATGTCGGGTGCAGGCTCTCCTATGAGGACGAGCGCATCCTGACGGGAAGCCCGGAGCAGCTTTTGAAGGAAGCGCCGGGCGATCTCGCGGCTGTGCTGATCGAAAATCCGGGAGCGGAGAAGGTGGTAACGCACGGCGTTGCGGACGAAGCGTTTCTGCGAAGCCAGGTGCCGATGACCAAGAGCGAGATCCGCAGCATTTCCCTCTCGAAGCTGCAGCTGGAGGAGGACAGCGTCGTGTATGATATCGGAGCCGGGACGGGCTCGGTGTCCGTGGAGGCGGCGCTGCAGGCGTGGGCAGGAATGGTCTATGCCGTCGAGAAGAAGCCGGAGGCGGCAGAGCTGATCCGGCAGAACAGCCGCAGATTCGGGACGGCAAATCTCGAGGTGGTTGAGGGGATCGCGCCGCAGGCGCTCGAAGAACTGCCCGCGCCGACGCATGCGTTTGTCGGCGGTTCCTCGGGAAATCTGAGAGAGATCCTGGAGCTATTGCTGAAGAAGAATCCCTGCGTGCGTGTGGTGCTCAACGCGATCACGCTGGAGACGGTCGCGGAGGCGCTGCAATGTCTGCGTGAGCTGCCCGTGCAGCAGGAAGACATCGCCGCCGTGAGCGTGGGAAAGGCGAGGAAGGCCGGGGAGCTGCACATGATGATGGGGCAGAATCCGGTGTATGTGATCTCCTTTGCCGGGAGCGGGGAGACTGTGGAGGGCAAGACAGAGTTAGAGCGAAGCATGAAAGGATAGTTATCCGGGCGGCGCAGAGCCCGAAGAGACGGTTCCTCCAGTCCCGGGCAGAGGTTGATGCAAAATGATTCCGGAACATGTACAGTGGACAGACGCGAAAGGGCAAAAGAGATGACAGACAGGAAATGTGCGGTAAGTAAAGAGGAGACGGTGAACCGCTGCCCGAGGATCCTGCTGGCGGCGGGTGCGAGCGGCAGCGGAAAAACACTGATCACCTGCGGGCTTTTGCAGGCGCTGCGCGGCCGCGGGCTGCGCGTCACTTCATTCAAGTGCGGGCCGGACTATATCGATCCGATGTTCCACGCGCGCGTGATCGGCACAAGAGCCCGGAATCTGGACACATTTTTTACGGACGAGGAGACGACGCGTTATCTGCTCGTCCGGGGCGCCGCGCAGGCGGATATCTCTGTGATCGAGGGCGTGATGGGATATTACGACGGCCTTGGCGGAAACTTCGTGCAGGCGAGCGGCTATGATGTGGCGCGCGTCACGGACACGCCGGTGATCCTGATCGTGAACTGCCGCGGCATGGGACTTTCTCTGCTTGCGTACGTCAAAGGCTTTCTGGAGTTTCAAAAGGACAGCCGCATCCGCGGTGTGATCCTGAATCAGTTTTCGGGGCGTCGGTATCCGGAGACGAAGAAGCTTCTGGAGGCGGAGCTGGGCGTGAAGGCTTACGGCTATGTGCCTCCGGTGCCGGAGCTGCAGATCGAAAGCCGTCATCTCGGTCTGGTGACGCCGGACGAGGTGGAGGGTCTGCGGGACAAGCTTGGGAGGCTGGGGCAGATGCTTGAGCAGACGTTGGATATCGACGGTCTGCTTGCATTGGCGAGGACGGCGCCTGACATCAAAAACAACCGTCCGTCCGGTTTCGGCTCAGGGCTGCTCCCGGATATGGATTCGGGGATTTCCCCCATGATCGCCGTGGCGCGGGACGAGGCGTTTTGCTTCCTGTATGAGGAGAACCTTGAGCTTTTGCGCGAGCTCGGGGCGGTGCTGAAATTCTTTTCCCCGCTTCACGACAGCGAACTGCCGCACTCGGATGGTCTGTTGCTCTGCGGAGGATACCCGGAGCTTTACGCGGGGCGGCTCAGTGAAAACTGTTCCATGAAAGAGAGCATACACCGGGCGCTGGAAGGCGGACTGCCCTGCATGGCGGAATGCGGCGGATTCATGTATCTTCAGGAGGAGCTGGAGGACATGGAGGGCGTCAGCCACGCGATGGTCGGCGCGCTTCCGGGCAGGAGCTTTTACACGAAAAAGCTGAGCCGTTTCGGTTATATCACACTGCGGCCGAAGAAGGAGCAGATGCTGGGGACGGATATCGGTGAGATCCGGGCGCATGAATTCCACTATTTTGACAGCACTGCGTGCGGGGACGCGTTCCACGCGCAGAAGCCGCTTCGGGCGGACGGCTGGGATTGCATGCAGGGGAGTTCCTCCTGCATCGCCGGATTTCCGCATCTGTATTATTACTCGAATCCGGAGATCGCGGTGCGGTTCCTGAGAAAATGCGTGCAGAGAAAACGGGAGCATTGCGAAAGTGCACAGTCACGGTAAAGAACAGGACCGGGTGCAGAAAAGGGCGGCAGAGACGTAGAATTTGTGTAAGTGATTGCAGGGAAAGGCTTACGCAGAAGATGTGAGAGGTATGGGTATGAAGATCGAACTGGAAAATGTGAAGCCGATGGAGATTGAGCGGCGCAGCTTTGAGATCATCACGCGGGAGCTGGGCGATAAAGAGCTGCAGCCGGGGACGGAGCCGATCGTCAAGCGCTGCATCCACACCAGCGCGGATTTCGACTACGCGGACAATCTCTGTTTTTCGCCGGGCGCGGTGGAGGCAGGGCTGAAGGCGATCCGCGCGGGTTGCGATATCGTCACGGACACGCAGATGGCGAAGGCCGGGATCAGCAAGAAGACCCTGGCTAAGTACGGAGGAGAGGTCTTCTGCTTCATGTCGGACGAGGATGTGGCGGAGGCGGCCCGGCGAAACGGAACGACGCGCGCGGTGGCGAGCATGGACAAGGCCGCACGGCGTTATGGAACAGTGTGTGCGGGGTCTGACATGGACAAAGCCACAGGACGTTATGCGGCGACTGACATGGACACGACGGCCGGGACGCACAGAGGAACGACTGTGAAGAACGATGCGGACAAAGTCGTAACGTCCGGAAAGCCGGTGATCTTTGCGATCGGCAACGCGCCGACCGCGCTGGTGCGGCTCTATGAGCTGATCGCCGAGGGGAAGATAAGGCCGGCTCTGATTATTGGCGTGCCAGTGGGCTTTGTCAACGTGGTGCAGTCGAAGGAGCTGATCATGCAGACGGACGTCCCTTTCATTGTGGCCCGCGGCAGAAAGGGCGGGAGCAACATCGCGGCCTGTATCTGCAACGCGCTGCTGTATATGCTGGAGCAGGATCGCAGCCAGAGATAGATCCTGGCAAAAACTTGAAATCAGGAGCCGGAGATTCGCAGAAGACCCGATCCGGAAAGAAGATCCGATCCGGAAATATGCGAAAACGGTATTGTCTTTTTAGAAGAAAGGTGTTACTATTAGTCGACAGGTGCGGGCGCTTCGGCGTCCGTTAAAAGGGAAACAGGTGCAAATCCTGTACGATCTCGTCACTGTAAGCAGGGAATGCAGGCCAAAGGCCACTGGGGAACTGGGAAGGCGGCTATGCGTGATGATCTGTAAGTCAGGAAACCTGCCTGCCGCTGGTACGGGAATCTGCATTCCAGATCACGAGTAATTGATTGTACCGAGAAGCATGTCCCGGGCATTCATTTATGCCATTGGGGTGAGGAGACGGCTTGGCTGTTTTGTAAGGTATTATCTTGTGAAATTCTGTGAAAGATCACAGGCAGGAATGCGCCCGAATTTTGTCATGCAAGGGCATGGCGAAATCTCGGGTGTTCTTATTTTTCTGGTATCCTCGTGTTTGGCTTACATGAGCGTGTTTCAGGAGAAAAAGTCTGTCTGTGCTGTCATGTTCCTGTACCGGAAAGGACACACGCGCCTTGAAGAATCTGCCTTGAAGCAACGGTGCGCTGTGCATCACAGCCTGCAGGGCAGTCTGTGAAATTTGTGCGATGCACACAAAATAAGGAGGAGAGGAACATGAAAAACAAGGCAAGGAAACTGATGATGTGCGGAGTGTGCGCGGCTGCGCTGGCGATGAGCGCGGCAGCTGTGCAGGCGGAGGAGACGGAGCTTACCGCAGCGGAGACGGAGCTGGAGACAGAGGTCTACACGGGCGACGCTTCCAACGAGAACGTGAGGAACCAGGACGACATCGG
>CANQIW010000214.1 GCA_947624055.1 uncultured Lachnospiraceae bacterium | reverse complement strand
AATGCCTTGGAAGTTAGACTTTATATCAGAGGAAAATTTCAAAAAACATGTTCGTGCAACCATTATGAAATATGGAGAAAAACTCGAATCTTATGATTTAAAAAGGTTTAACAGCAATCTGATTGACCCTATAAAATTAATTTTTGACAAATCTGTGTATCGCTCGAGCTGGGAAGAAATCGTTAATAATGAAATCTTCCGGCAAAGGGACAAGTCGAACAACAATGACATTGGCTATTTTCATCAGAACATTTTTTCGTATTTCGAGGGATGCGAAGTTCCACAGGCAGGATGGGATGTAATATACAAGAATTCAAATGGAATACGGATGCCTGACGGGGATACTGTTCATACGTTGTATGTCGAAATGAAGAACAAACACAATACCATGAATTCAGCTTCTTCTGCCAAGACTTATATAAAAATGCAGGGGCAAATATTGGAAGATGATGACTGTGCCTGCCTGCTGGTAGAAGCGATTGCTAAGAAGTCGCAGAATATTAAGTGGACAACGAAGGTTGATGGAAAGAATGTGCAGCACAGATTGATTCGGCGCGTCAGCATGGATCAGTTTTATGCTATCCTTACCGGGGAGGAAGACGCGTTTTACAACATGTGTATGGAACTTCCGAGGGTAATTAATGCTGTTGTAAATGAGGAAGAAGGCGTTTCTGTCCCGCATGATACGGTAATACAGGAACTGAGGAAGGTTGCATCGTTGTATGGGGACAAATCAGCAGATCTGGCGATGGCAATGGCTGTATATATGCTTGGATTTAATACATATATGGGGTTTGAAAACGGAATAGAAACGAAATTGGGTGATGGAAATGATTCGATGCTCAAGCGAATTTATACGTATGCTAAAGCAGTAGAAAAAATTATTTAAATAGTCTATGCAAAATCATTTAAGTCAAAGGTTTAAGGATTAATCAGTATTGTGAGAGCAGATGGAATGAAAGCCTTGGCGATGAATTGCAGCCCTGTCAGAAACGGCGCAACGGCAGAGATTGTATGTATAATTTCAGAACTCCTGACGGAACGGTATGAGGTCAGAAGCGTTTGCCAGATCGTTTAAAGCGGCGACCCGCACAGAGCAGTGAAAGGGGGCTTTGCGGTTTCTTTTCCGAACCTTCCCGGCTGTCTCACCTGCGGAGAAACGATTGAGGCGGCAGTCTCTAATGCGACAGACGCGAAAAGGGCATGGCTTCAGGCAGCGATTGAGGAGAAGATGGAGATTTACGAGCCGGACAGCTTAGCTGATTATTCCGGGCAGTTCAAGATAAGAATGCCCCGAAGCCTGCATCGTTCTCTGGCAGAACATTCCAAAAGAGAAGGGATCAGTATGAATCAGTACTGCGTATATCTTCTTTCAAAATATGATGCAGCGCATTAATCTGAACACTGTTTCAAAACTCCCAGGAGGTTTCCCATGTCAAGTACGGCAGCCATATACATTTTTCCGGGCATTTTTCTTTTTGTCGGACTGGTTTTTGTCGCTGTGTCCGCCGGGATTGGACGATCCAGAGCCAAAAAGCGCGAGCGCTGTACCGCGCAGACGGTTGGGAAAGTGGCGGACATGCGCAAAGTTTCCCATAGTGAATCCGACGGGACCACATCCTACTCCTGGCATGCGGTCTACACTTATTATGCCAACGGGACGAATTATGAAAAATTCAGTTCTTTCGGGACTTCCAAGCCTAAATTCGAGCCGGGACAGTCTGTAGTCATATTTTACGATCCCGGGGATCCCGACAGCTATTATGTGGAAGAGGAGAACTGGGGCAAGCTGCTCAAAATCTTTGGCGTTCTGGGAGTATTCCTCATCATAGCCGGAGTCGCGGCTCTCTTCCTGATCAGGAGATTTACCTGATTTTTGCTAAATTGTAAAATGAGATTAAGTTCAAGACCGGATGCAAGTCAGAATTTGTGGTAATCGACATTGAAGGAAAACATTAAAGTTTTGGAAGGCTATGTCCGGCAGGATTATTTCCAACTTGTATAATACAAGCAACTCTGCTATAATTTCATAGGACTGTACAGACTGGGGATCACCATGGCTGTGATCCCCTTTTTTAGAAGCAGAAAGGAATATTGACTATGAAGAGAAGACTGATCCTTTTATTCTTCTGCCTGACGGCTGCGGCGCTGCTTGCGGGCTGTTCATCCGGAAAATCCGACGGAGGAAAAGTTACGCTGGATCCGGACAATCCGACGAACATCACGGTATGGCATTACTACAACGGCACGCAGCAGGCGGCTTTCGATCAGCTGGTGGAGGAGTTCAACCGCACGGTCGGTAAGGAGCAGGGGGTTTACGTGGAGGCTCACAGCCAGGGCAATGTGAGCGACCTGGAGACCAGCGTGCTGGCCGCTTTCAACAAAGAGGTGGGGAGCAGCGAGCCGCCGGATATTTTCTCGTCCTACGCGGATACCGCCTACACGATCGAGCAGATGGGGGTGCTGGTGGATCTGGAGGATTACATGTCCGAGGAGGATATGGAGCAGTACGTGGATTCCTTCCTGGAGGAAGGCCGCATCGGCGCGGACGGAGAGCTTCGGATTTTCCCGACGGCTAAGTCGAGTGAGGTCTTCATGATGAGCAAGACCGACTGGGAGCCGTTCGCGGAGGCGACAGGAGCCTCGCTTGACGATCTGGCTACCATGGAAGGCGTCGCGGAGACGGCAAAAGCTTATTATGAGTGGACGGACGCCCAGACCCCGGATGTGCCGAACGATGGGCAGGCGTTCTACGGCCGGGATGCGATGGCGAACCTGTTCATCATCGGCTCCATGCAGCTGGGGACCGAGCTCTTCCAGGTAGATGGAGATAAGGTGACGTTCCAGGTGAAGGAAGATGTGATGAAGAAGATCTGGGACAGCTATTATGTCCCGTTTGTGAAAGGGTATTTTGCGGCCACCGGGCGATTCCGCTCAGACGATGTGACGACCGGGGATCTGATCGCTTACACCGGATCCACGACCTCGGCGAATTATTTCCCGAGTACGGTAGAGACCGGCGATGGAAGCAGGGAGATCGAGTATCTGACGCTTCCGGCTCCGATCTTTGAGGGCGGGGAGGATTACGCCGTCCAGCAGGGCGCCGGCATGGTGGTCACGAAGAGTACGCCGGAGCGGGAGTATGCGTCCGTACTCTTCCTGGAGTGGTTTACCCAGACAGAGAACAATCTTCTCTTCAGCTGTACCTCCGGTTACATGCCGGTCAAGAAGGACGCTTTCTCAAAAGAGAAGATGGACGACGTGATCGAGGAGAACGATCTTGAGATCGATCCGAAGACTTATGATACCATGGCGATCTGCTTTGACATGATGGAGGACGCAAAGCTGTATACCAATAAGGCGTTTGAGAACGGAGCCGCGGCGCGCAAGGTGCTGGAGTACAACCTGGCCGATAAGGCTGTCGCGGATCGGGCTGCGGTGGAAGAGCAGCTGGCGCAGGGCGTCGATCTGGAGGAGGCCGCTGATCCCTATGTGAACGAGGATGCATTCCGGAGCTGGTTCGAAGAATTTAAGGCGGCGCTGGAGCAGTCGGTGGAGCCGGCAGAATGACATCAAAATATGCCGGCCTGCAGGAGAGGGAGATAAGTCAGGTGACGATGATCTTTGAGAGACTCTGATTCGCGTGAACATGACAGCACCGCGAATAGAGAAAAGAATAACAATCAGTGTTAATGGTGAAAGAGAAACGTCTTAACGGAAATGCAAGGCAGTTGTGAGAAGGAGGTGGGTGAAATGGAGCAAAAGCAGGGTCGGGGTCGGCGTATCTTCTGGCTTGTGCTGATTCCGCTGCTCCTTCTGGTGATCATGCAGGCCGCCCTCTCCTTCGGGACGGTCATCCGCGGCGGGACGTTTTCCACGCTCCGCAGCTACGCGGTGAATCGTCTGAGCCAGGTGACGGAGACCAGGCAGATCATTCTGGAGGGTCAGATGGTTCGGCAGTGGTCTGAGATGGATGAGGAGTACGCGACGGCGAACCAGATGCTGTCCGAGCTTTTGGAGGAAAATCAGGTCAGTCTGCAGGAGTTTCTTGCCGATGCGGAGCTGCAGGAGGAATATCTGGCATCCATGCTGCCAGCCTGGGGCTATATGATGAGGAAAAATTCCGTTACCGGCGCTTTCCTTGTGCTGGCGCGGGAGGAGATTGCGAAGCAGGGAGGAACGCTGAGCGCGCTCTATCTGCGGG
>CANQIW010000213.1 GCA_947624055.1 uncultured Lachnospiraceae bacterium | reverse complement strand
GGTTGCCTTTGCGTGGAAGCGCGAGCAGCCGATGAATATGCCCATGAAAAAGTTTATCGAGCACGCGAAATATTTTTTAAGTAGGAGCGAGTCATGTTCTTTTTGACCGTTGCGAAAAGAGAAAGTCCCATACCGCAAAAAAGCCCGCAAGCACAACGCTCACGGGCTTTCGCATTCGCGGGAAAAGGGCGGGAACACTTTAATACAGCAGACTTCAGCCCTTACACTTTACATCCCCTTGCCGCAGGCGGCGGCTACGACGGGCAGACATATATTGTTTACAAACACGTAGGTCGTGGGGCGGACCAGGGGCTTGAACTGTCTGCGGCCGGTCTCCAGATTTTCATATTTGCGGATCTTCTTCATCAGCTTTGTCATATTCTTCATGGATCTGTCCTCCTGAATCATTTATTTGATGACCTTATTATGCCAGAAGAACAGCACAATTTATTGCATAATGATATGATTAATGATATAATCATGCTATAATATGAGGGAGGAATCGTTTATGCGCACGATGACCGTAGATGAGAAGAAGCTTCGATATATGGAATACATCCACCGGGAGACCGGAAAGTGGCACCATACGAACGAACAGGACGCGCGGCAGTACGAGATGCTGCGCGCAGGAGATCCGGGAACGGTGGAAGAATCGGTGCGGATGTTCGCTTCAGGCCTCGCGGGTCATGTGTCGGACGATCCGCTGCGCAACTGCAAGTATCTGTTTGTGGCCTCCGCCACATTGGCATGCCGGGCCGCGATGGCCGGGGGAATGGAGCAGGAGCGGGGGTTTAACAGCAGCGACCTGTTCATTCAGAGGATGGATAAACTGGAGACGGTGGAGGAAGTGTGTCAGCTTCGGAGAGAGATGTTTGAGTTTTATCTCAAAGAAGTTCAAGCTGTTCCTAAGCGGACGCCTTATTCCCGTCCCGTGGCGACGTGCATCGACTACATTTACAAGCATTTGCACCAGCGCATCACCGTGCCGGAGCTGGCGGAACAGGCGGGTCTGACGGAGAGCTATCTCTCCACGCTGTTTAAGAAGGAGGTTGGCAGGAGCATCTCGGACTATGTGCTGGACAGGCGCATCGAAGCGGCGAGCAATATGCTGAAGTTTTCGAATTACTCCTGCGCGGACATCGGGGCGATTCTGGCCTTCAGCTCCCAGAGTCACTTTATCCGGGTCTTTAAGGCCCGAACAGGTCAGGCCCCGCGCGCCTTTCGCGAGAGGTTCTATGAGGTTTAAGTCGGTTCTGGAAATTCGGAGAGAGTTCTTTTTCTGTATAAAATGGATTGATTCGGTTGACCCTGAAGATTGTGCCTGGAAGCAGTAATGCTTTTGGTGTGAAAACGAAAGCATGTCGGAAACGATGAAGTAGTGGATTTCATCACTCTGTTGGTATATAATCCATTACATAAATTATTTTCCAGGGACGAAAATCGCTCGCGTGGAGAAGAAAGGACGGATATAGGATGGACACAAAAACATTGTTGCAGGAAGCAGCCGGAGTGCAGGAGAGAATTCAGCAGATACGCCGGGAGCTGCACAAAAACCCGGAGATCGGATTTGAACTGCCCCAGACAAAGGCGTTTGTCAAAAAGGAACTGGAGGAGATGGGTTACGCCCCGCAGGAGATGGGGAAATGCGGGCTGGTTGCGCTGGCCGGAGGGAAGCATCCGGGCAGGACGATCCTGCTGCGCGCGGATATGGATGCGTTGCAGATCCGTGAGGAGGCGGACGTTGAATTCGCGAGCCAAATCGAGGGCAGGATGCACGGCTGCGGCCACGATATGCATACGGCGATGCTGCTGGGCGCCGCCCGGATCCTGAAGGAGCATGAGGACGAGATCCAGGGAACCGTCAAGCTGGAATTCCAGCCGGCGGAGGAGATTTTCCAGGGTTCGCTCGACATGATGGCGGCCGGCCTTCTGGAGAATCCGAAGGTGGACGCGGCGATGATGATCCATGTGGTGGCGGGGATGCCGCTGCCTGCCGGTATGCTGATGATCTCCGGCGGCGGGATCGCGAACGCCTCCTGCGAGCAGTATCACATCACGGTCAGGGGAAAGGGCGGCCACGGCTCGACGCCGCATCTGGCGATCGACCCGATCACCGCGGCGGCGCACATTCATCTGGCGCTGCAGGAGATCAACAGCCGCGAGCTGGACGGAAACGAGTTCGGTGTATTCACCACCGGCCATTTCGAGGCGGGCAAGACGTCCAACGTCATCCCGGACGTAGCCGAGATGTGGGGAACGATCCGCACGACGGACGCCGAGAACGTGGTTGGTGAGAGGATCCGCACGCGCATGACCGAGATCTGCAAGGGCGTCGCTGCAGCGCTGCGCTGCGAGGCGGAGGTGGAGTTCTACGATTACTGTCCCTGCATGGTGATCGACCCGGCGCTCTCGGCGGACGCGATGGAATATATGAAGGAGCTGTTCGGTCAGGGCGTTCTCGACATGAACGCGATCTCCGGCGGCAAGCCCGGCGGAGGCAGCGAGGATTTTGCCTTTGTCAGCCACAAGGTGCCGACGGTGAGCATGTTCCTGACGGCCGGGAACTCGAACGAGGGATATCTCTACAGCCAGCACAATCCGAAGACGCGTTTCGACGACTCCGTGCTGTACTGCGGCAGCGCCGCTTATGTGCAGATGGCGCTTCGCTGGCTTGAGGAGCACCGCTGAGGAGACGGACAAAAGTATCCGGTGCCCTGCGTTTCGCGCTTCTTGACGTGTCGCGTGAAACGTGTTATAGTCTTAACGTGTAATTGAAAATTGCCGTATCAAGTGCAGAATATATTCTGAAGAGGGAATCAGGTGAGATGCCTGAGCGATCCGGTCACTGTATACAGGGAGTGAGCCTCAAAGTCCATTGCGTACCCGATAAAGCGTGAGAAGGAGAGGCAGGCGAGGATCTGTGAGCCAGGAAACCTGCTTGATATGAGAGATGAGCTGCCGAAGATGGCTCGACACTCCACAACAGAAGCGGAAAGCATTGTGAAAGGGATTTCCTGATTTTGTCCCTGGATGTGCGCTTCACAGCCTGCGATGGGGAAGCAGGCTTATGCTGAATGAATGGAATGTTGTCTCAGGGCAATGGAGATACACAGATACCTCCTTTGGTTCCGGCGTCTGTCAGCTCTTCACAGAGCATGGCCGCCGGTACAGCGTACAGATGACGTTCCGCAAGCTGATCTGTACGAAGGGTGTAAGCCGCCGTCCGGCAGTCCGCAATGCCGGCGGGGCTGCGCCTTTTCTTTTTGTCAGGGCCAAAGGGCAGGCATACGCCTGTTTGACAGAAGCCCTGTTTTCAGTTATGATCTGTTCCGACAAATATTTTGGAAAGAGTGAGATGAAATGGCTTCTTTTACCGAAAAGGCGATCCGGGAATCGTTCCTGAAGCTTCTGATGGAACGGCCGCTTGCGCAGATCACTGTGAAGGATATCGTGTCCGACTGCGGCGTGAACCGGAACACGTTTTACTATCATTTCGAGGATATTCCAAAGCTGCTGGAAAAGATCATCATGGAGGATTTCGAGGAGGTCATCCGCGAATATCCGACGGTGGAGAAGATCGAGGATTGTCTGGACGCCGTGATCGGGCGCGCGCTTCAGAAACGGCAGGCCGTTTTACATATCTACAACTCGGTCAACCGGGAGATCTATGAGCAGTACCTCTGGAAGGTCTGCGACTATGCGGCTGACGCCTATGTGACGACGATCGTGAACGGCCGGAGGATTCGGGAGGGCGATCTTGCGGTGATCAAGGAATATCTCTCATGCCTGTGTTTCGGCGTCGTGTCGGGATGGCTGCGAAAAGGCATGCACGAGGATATCCGCGCCATGCTGGACCGCATGTGCGAGATAAAAAAAGGAATGGTGGAGGAAATGTTCTCCCGCTGTGAGGAGGCATAAACAGCGGCGGCTGCTTTCCGGCGGGTCGAAGCGCATTTGCCGAGCTGTGTTTCAGACAGTACTTCAGACATAAATTTTTCTGCAATTTAGACATTGCATGGCTCCGTGCCCAAAAATCAGGCACGGGGCTTTTTCTGTCTGTGCAAAACATGACGGAACGAGGATATAATGGCAACAGATTAGAAAAGGGAGGTCTTGCTTTATGAAGATGCGTTCTGTGGCGCCCATGAGGATCGCGAAGATTGGGTATATCGTGATGTCTGTCCTCCTCTGCATCGCGGGCGGGCTGTTTATCGT
>CANQIW010000212.1 GCA_947624055.1 uncultured Lachnospiraceae bacterium | reverse complement strand
AATCCTGTCCTGATCGGCGAGCCGGGCGTAGGCAAGACCGCGGCGGTCGAGGGGCTGGCGCAGAGGATCGTCAAGGGCGATGTGCCGGAGGGCCTGAAGAATAAGAAAATCTTTGCGCTCGATATGGGTGCGCTCGTGGCGGGCGCGAAGTACCGCGGCGAGTTTGAGGAGCGTTTGAAGGCGGTGCTCGAGGAGGTGCGCAAGAGCGAGGGTGAGATCATTCTCTTTATCGACGAGCTGCACCTGATCGTCGGCGCGGGCAAGACCGAGGGCGCGATGGACGCCGGCAACATGCTCAAGCCGATGCTGGCGCGCGGCGAGCTGCACTGTATCGGTGCGACGACGCTGGACGAGTACCGCAAATATATTGAAAAGGATCCGGCGCTGGAGCGCAGATTCCAGCCGGTGATCGTGGACGAGCCGACCGTGGAGGACACGATCTCGATCCTGCGCGGTCTGAAGGAGCGCTACGAGGTGTTTCACAAAGTGAAGATTACGGACAGCGCGCTGGTGGCGGCGGCCACGCTTTCGCATCGCTATATATCCGACCGTTTCCTGCCGGACAAGGCGATCGACCTCGTGGATGAGGCGTGCGCGCTGATCAAGACGGAGCTGGATTCCCTGCCGACAGAGCTCGATGAGCTGCAGCGCAGGATCATGCAGATGGAGATCGAGGAGGCTGCGCTTAAGAAAGAGACCGACAAGCCGAGTCATGAACGGCTGGAGGTTTTGCAGAGGGAGCTTGCAGAGCTGCGCGACGACCTCAATTCTCAGAAAGCGCAGTGGGACAACGAGAAGAAGGCGGTCGAAAATCTGTCTGTGCTCCGCGAACAGATCGAGGCGATGAACAAGGAGATTGAGCTGGCGCAGCGCGAGTATGATCTGAACCGTGCGGCGGAGCTTCAATATGGCGAGCTGCCGAAGCTGCAGCAGCAGTTGGCGATCGAGGAGGAGAAGGTCAACAATCGCGACATGTCGCTCGTGCACGAGAGTGTCACCGAGGAGGAAATCTCGAAGATCATCTCCCGCTGGACCGGCATCCCGGTGTCGAAGCTGACGCAGGGCGAGCGCGCGAAGATCCTTGCGCTCGACGAGGAGCTGCACAAGCGCGTGATCGGACAGGACGACGGCGTGGAGAAGGTGACGGAGGCGATCCTGCGCTCAAAAGCCGGGATCAAGGATCCGACCAAGCCGATCGGGTCGTTCCTGTTCCTCGGGCCGACCGGCGTCGGCAAGACCGAGCTCGCGAAGGCGCTCGCGGAGAATCTGTTTGACGACGAGCAGAATATGGTGCGTATCGATATGAGCGAGTACATGGAGAAGCATTCCGTGTCCCGCCTGATCGGGGCGCCTCCCGGATATGTCGGATACGAGGAGGGCGGCCAGCTCACTGAGGCGGTGCGCCGCAAGCCGTATTCCGTCGTGCTCTTCGATGAGGTGGAGAAGGCGCACCCGGACGTGTTCAACGTGCTGCTTCAGGTGCTCGACGACGGCCGCATCACCGATTCACAGGGGCGTACCGTGGACTTCAAGAACACGATCCTGATCATGACGTCGAACATCGGTTCACAGTTCCTGCTCGAGGGCATCGAGTCGGACGGCAGCATCCGTCAGGAGGCGCAGGACATGGTCATGGAGCAGCTCCGCGCGAGCTTCCGTCCGGAATTCCTGAACCGTCTCGACGAGATCATCATGTTCAAACCGTTGACGAAGGACAACATCGGCAATATCATCGATCTGATGGTGGCCGATCTGAACAGGCGCCTCGACGCGCAGGAGATTCTTCTTCGCCTTGACGACGACGCGAAGGATTACATCATCGAGGGCGGCTACGACCCGGTCTACGGCGCGCGTCCGCTGAAGCGTTATCTGCAGAAGAATGTGGAGACGCTGGCGGCCCGGCTGATCCTCTCCGGCGAGGTCGGCATGGAAGACACGATCGTGTTCCGCGTGAAGGACGGGAAGCTGACGGCGGAAGTGGAGAAAGCGCAGGCGTAAAAGACCGAGAAAGCGACAGCCATTTTCAGAAAGAAATCAGATGATACAAACGGAAAGGCGGATGATGACGATGGATTTACCACAGGATCCAATCATGCTTCTGAGCTATGTGAACACACAGCTTCGCGACAACTACGGTACGCTCGACGATTTCTGCGCGAGCGCGGGCGTACCGCGCGAGGAGCTGGAGGAGAAGCTGCGCGCGGTGAACTACGAGTATGACGAGCAGTCGAATTGTTTTCGCTGAGACCAGACATATGGGTGTTAATAGTCAGTAATCAACCTGTGGCATTAAGCTCCGCCGCACAAAATGGGAATAGAAAGTCCTCGGAGAATCTACCTCCGGGGACTTTTGTCTCACGCTTCTCTCAGCGGCTGGATCTTCTGGCGGTAGATGCGCCGGAACAGGATCAGCGACACTATGATCGACATGATCTCGGCGATCGGGAACGCCCACCACACGGCGTCGAGGCCGAAGGTCAGGGCCAGCGCGAGCGCGCAGGGCAGCAGCACCAGAAGCTGTCGGCAGATGGACACGATCAGGCTGTACACCCCGTTGCCGAGCGCCTGGAAGACAGAGCCGATGACGATACAGAACGGCGCGAACAGGAAGCTGAAGCTGATCGTGCGCAGCGCTTTGCAGCCGATCGAGAGCATCTCGTCGGACGCCTCGAAAAAGCCGAACAGAACCTCCGGGATCGTCTGGAACGCGAGCAGGCCGAGCATCATCATGCAGAACGCCGCGACGCAGCCGATCTTGACGGCGTCCATGATGCGCTTCTTCTGCCGTGCGCCGTAATTGAACGCAATGATCGGCACGATGCCGTTGTTCATGCCGAAGACCGGCATGAAGAAGAAGCTCTGGAGCTTGAAATATACGCCGAATACAGCGGCCGCCGTCGAGGAAAACATCAGCAGAATCTTGTTCATGCAGAACGTCATGAGCGAGCCGATGGACATCATCAGGATGGAGGGCACGCCGACCACATAGATGGTCTTGACCGTGGGCCAGTGGAAACGCATTTTCTTTATGGAAAGCTCAATCTCCTTGTTTTTGCGGAAGTTGAAGTACAGCCCCAGGAGCATCGCGACGATCTGACCGAACACAGTGGCGGCGGCGGCTCCGGCCACGCCCATTTTCGGGAAGCCGAAGTAGCCGAAGATCATGATCGGGTCGAAGATGATGTTGATGATCGCTCCGGTACCCTGCGTGATCATCGTGTAGAAGGTAAGACCCGTGGCCTGTAGCAGCCGCTCCATGTTCACCTGCATGAAGACGCCGACCGAGAGAATACAGATAATGCTCATGTACTGAAAACCGTATTCGCGGATCTGCGGATCGCTTGTCTGCGCAGCAAAAAACAGGCGGGAGCCGAAAATGCCGACCAGCGCGAACACAAAATAGCTGCACAGAGTCAGGAGAATACTGTTGTTCGCGGCCCTGTTCGCCTGCTCGTAATTTTTTTCTCCGAGACTTCTTGAGAGCAATGCGTTGACGCCGACGCCCGTGCCGGAAGCCACCGCGATCATCAGGTTCTGGATCGGGAAAGCGAGCGACACCGCGGTCAGGGCGTTCTCGTTGACGCGAGAGACGAAGATGCTGTCCACGACGTTGTACATCGCCTGCACGAGCATCGAAAGGATCATCGGCAGCGACATCGTGAAAAGAAGCCGTGGGATCGGCATGACGCCCATCTTGTTTTCTTCTCTCGGCATTTCAGTAAATTCATTTTCCATATGAATCAGAGCCCCTTTCTTTTATCTTTTTATCAGGAAAATGTATTTAAGAAAATGATTGCTTACAGCTCAGATCGGCCATCGCCGGAATGCCGCTTGCAAAATCGCAGAAAATTATGTAAAATAGCGGCACTTGCTATTGTATAAGGAATAAAAAATCTTGTCAATTGTTTTCTTGACAAAGCGCGAGTAAGTCGCTATACTTGGGGCAAAGCTGTGAAGGGAACAAGTAGGAGACAGGGAAACATACAGAAAGTTGCCGGCTGATGAGAGGCGCATGCAGAACCTGTTTTTGAATACATCCCGGAGCTTCGCACCGAACCATGCCGGAGCAGAGACATGAATTATGGATCAGGCAGCCATGAATCATGAAAATCTGCGTTTTGGTGACTTTGTAGTCATTGCGATTATAGGTCATGCGGCATCAGTAGGCTGCGGCGGCGCAGACGGCCGTTATCCTGTCGGAGTATTTACCGGTGA
>CANQIW010000211.1 GCA_947624055.1 uncultured Lachnospiraceae bacterium | reverse complement strand
ATACAAAGGACCTTATATCAGAAAGCGAGGATGCGGCATGGGAAGAATTATTGGAGAGGGAATCACGTTTGATGATGTACTGTTGGTGCCGGCTTATTCACAGGTGATACCGAATCAGGTGGATATCACCACCTGGCTGACGAAGAAGATTCAGCTGAATATCCCGATGATGAGCGCGGGGATGGACACGGTCACGGAGCATCGGATGGCGATCGCGATGGCCCGGCAGGGCGGCATCGGGATCATTCACAAGAACATGTCGATCGAGCAGCAGGCGGAGGAAGTAGACAAGGTGAAGCGTTCCGAGAACGGCGTTATCACGGATCCGTTTTTCCTCTCCCCGGAGAACACGCTGGCGGACGCGAACGAGCTGATGGCAAAGTTTCGTATCTCGGGCGTGCCGGTCACGGAGAACGGCAAGCTGGTCGGCATCATCACGAACCGCGATCTGCTGTTCGAAGAAGATTTCTCCAAAAAGATCAAGGAGTCGATGACCTCTGAGGGACTGATCACCGCGAAGGTGGGCGTCACGCTGGAGGAGGCCAAGAAGATCCTTGCGCAGTCAAGAAAAGAAAAGCTTCCCATTGTTGACGACGATTACAATCTGAAGGGTCTGATCACGATCAAGGATATTGAGAAACAGATTCAGTATCCGAATTCCGCGAAGGACGCGCAGGGACGTCTGCTCTGCGGCGCGGCGATCGGTATCACGGCGAACGTGCTCGACCGCGCGGCCGAGCTTGTGGACGCTCAGGTGGACGTCGTCGTACTCGACAGCGCGCACGGACATTCCCAGAACGTGCTGAACTGTGTGAAGATGGTGAAGGAGAAGTATCCGGATCTGCAGGTGATCGCGGGCAACGTGGCGACGGGAGAGGCGGCGCAGGCGCTGATCGAGGCCGGAGCGGACGCGGTCAAGGTCGGCATCGGCCCGGGTTCCATCTGTACGACGCGCGTGGTCGCGGGCATCGGTGTTCCGCAGATCTCAGCCGTCATGGACTGCTATGAGGTGGCGGACAAGTACGGGATTCCGATCATCGCGGACGGCGGCATCAAATATTCGGGCGATATCACGAAGGCGATCGCCGCGGGCGCGAACGTCTGTATGATGGGCAGCCTGTTCGCGGGATGCGACGAGAGCCCGGGAGAGTTCGAGCTGTATCAGGGCAGAAAATATAAGGTTTACAGGGGTATGGGCTCCATCGCCGCGATGGAGAACGGAAGCCGCGACCGCTATTTCCAGACAAACGCGAAGAAGCTGGTGCCGGAGGGCGTCGAGGGTCGTGTCGCGTACAAGGGAAGCGTGGAGGACGCTGTCTTCCAGCTGCTCGGGGGCTTAAGATCCGGTATGGGCTACTGCGGTACAAGAACGATCGAGGAGCTGAAGCAGAACGGAAGATTTGTCAAGATCTCCGCGGCCTCTCTGAAGGAGTCGCATCCGCATGATATTCATATCACGAAGGAAGCGCCGAACTACAGCGTGGAGTGAGAGCGAAAAATAATGTCTGAACAATAAGACAGGAAAAGTATTGAAAGAAAGCAGCGCGGAAAAGACCGCGTGAAAAGCAATGCGTATCCGGCAAGACGGATCGGCAGGATGTTGGAGTTAGAGACAGGGCATGGATGGCAGACAGTCAGAAGGGAAAAAAAGAATCAGATGGGGCAGGATCCTGCTCTGGATCTGCGTGATAGCAGCGACGGTGGCAGCGGTATGGTTTTTGCTGCGGCTTGTGCCGAAGGAAGACGAAAATGTGGATGTTCTGCTGGATACGCCGGTGGAGCTGGGGACGGAACCTCCGACAGAGGTTGAGACAGAGACCGAGACAGACTGTGTTGTGCCGGAGCCGGAGATCGATGAGCAGCTGCTCACGATCAACGACTACTCCAGACCCGGTGAGGAGATCGACGCGCTCGAGTACATAGTGATCCACTATCTGGGCAATCCCAGGACGACGGCACAGCAGAATCACGATTATTTTGAAAGCCTCAAGGATCTGCAGAACACGTCGATGAGCGCGAATTTTATCGTCGGGATCGACGGGGAGATCATCGAGTGCGTGCCTGTCGGAGAGATTGCCTATGCTTCTAACTCGATGAACCACCTCTCAGTCTCCATTGAGAACTGCCATCTGGACGAGACGGGGAGATTTACGCAGGATACCTACAATTCCTGCGTGCGGCTGACTGCTTATCTCGCGGCGAAATACGGGATCGACCGTGACCATATCATCCGTCATTATGATGTGACGGGCAAGGAATGCCCGCTGTACTATGTGGAACATGAGGATAAGTGGGAAGAGTTCAAGGATGACGTGATGGAGTATATTGAGGAGTGCAGGGAGACGGCCGGGCAGGGGTATTCCGGCGAGACGAGTGTAACGCCGGCCGAACAGGGATAATACAGAGAATGGTAAAAGAATATTACAGGCGGATCTGCGCGGGCGATCAGCTGCGGCAGAATCTGATCGCGCTGCGGGACGAGCTTAAGGATGAGAAGAGCAGAAGAGAATTCGCCTATCTGCTGGGAGGCGATTTCTCGAAGCTTTGCGGGCTTCTGGAGAATGAGGATCCGAAGGTTCGCAGGAACGCGGCGGTTATTATGGGAAAAATGGAATCGGAAGATTTGCTTCCGGTTCTTTTTGACACGTATAAAAACGAGAAAACGCTGTTTGTCCGTGCGGACTATCTGAAGGTGATGCGCGGGATGGATTACCGCCCGGTGCTCGGCGCCCTGAGGGAACGGCTGGCGTGGCTGCGGCAGGCGGAGCCCGCGCCGGAGGAGCGCAAGCATATACAGGCGGAGATCCGGGCCCTTCAGGAGATGGTGTCGCGCTTTGAGAAGAAGGAGCCCCACCGTTTCATTGGATGGCATGATCCTCTGGAGCTTGTGCTGGTCACGAACCGCTGCCAGCGTGAGGTGACGGCGCGGCAGGTCAGCACCGGGGAGATCACGATGCTGGCCGGCGGGCTTCGAATAAAGGGCGCGCAGGTGGCAGAGCTTTGCGGGCTGCGGACCTACCGCGAGATGCTGTTTCCGATAAAGACAGGGAGCGTACTGGCGGCGCAGATCGGAGAGGCTCTGGTGGAGCCGGTGCTGGAGCTTGTACAGGGGCTGCATCAGGGAGACGGCGCCTATCCCTTCCGGATTGAGCTGAAGAGCAGGATAGAGCAGAAGCGCCGGGGCGTGCTTCTGCGTGAGATCTCGGACGCGGTTGAGCGGGTCTCCGGCGGCGCACTGATCAATTCTGTGTCGGACTATGAGCTGGAGATCCGTCTGTTGGAGCGCCGGGACGGCAGTTTCCTGCCGATGGTGAAACTGTTCACGATTCCGGACAAACGCTTCGCTTATCGCCGGGAGGTGGTCGCGTCCTCCATCGCGCCGGTGAATGCCGCGCTTGTGGCAGAGCTCGCACGGCCGTATCTGAAGGAGGGCGCGCAGGTGCTCGATCCGTTCTGCGGCGTCGGTACGATGCTGATCGAGCGGGATCGGGCGGTGAGGGCCGGCGTCATGTACGGAGTCGATATTTTCGGTGAGGCGATTGAGAAGGCGAAGCGCAACACGGAGCGCGCGGGCTGCAAGGTATATTATATCAACAAGGACTTCTTCGCGTTTGAGCACGGATACCGTTTTGACGAGATCATCACGGATCTGCCTCAGGTGACGGAAAATCACTCCCTGCAGGAGATGCGGGGATTATATCGGGATTTCTTTGCTGCGGCCGGCAGATATCTTCAGCCGGAAGCAGTGCTGGTCGTCCACACGACGGAGCCGAAGCTGGTACAGGAGGCGCTCAGGGGACGCGGAGAATACCGGATCATGGAAAAACATACAGTGAATGAGAAAAACGGGACGGAAGTGCTTATCATAAGACGGGATGCCGACGCGTAGACGACGAAGGATCATGGCTCTTGTCCCGCATGGAAGGAATCGGCAGCCGGTTTTGGCAGAGCCGAAAGACAGGAGACCGGACAATGAAAAAAATGGGCAAACTCATTGGAGATAAGAAATTCTACAAAATGGCGCTTGCGGTCGCCATACCGATCATGGTGCAGAATGGCGTCACGAACTTCGTCTCCATGATTGACAATATCATGATTGGCCGCGTGGGGACCGAGCAGATGTCGGGCGTGGCGGTGGCGAACCAGCTGATGTTTGTGTTTAACGTGAGCACGTTCGGCATGCTCTCCGGAGCAGGGATCTTCGGGGCACAGTTTTTCGGGAGCCGCAATGCGGA
>CANQIW010000210.1 GCA_947624055.1 uncultured Lachnospiraceae bacterium | reverse complement strand
CCTGATTAAGAGTCAGGTGCTCTACCAACTGAGCTAATCGCGCGTTCCTTTTGAACAAATGCTATTATAATACAAGGCTCCTCAAATTGCAATCCACATTTTATACTTTTTTCATTTTTAAATTCCGTTTTTTTTAGCTTTTTTTCACAATTTTAAGGCTTGAATCGAAACCTGAAATCCACTATACTGAATTTAATTCGGCACACGGCAGAGCTCAGAACAGACCCCGGTCTCCGGAAAACCACCCTGCATTCTGTCCGTACCTGTGTAAATGGCACTGTCCAAATCTGTGTGTAAACGATATATCCGACAAGGAAAGATATTCGCCATGAGCAAAAAACCAGTACCCCAAAAACAAGACCGCGTAAATTCTGCCGGATCTGGCGCGTCTCTGACGCCGCAGGATCAGGCGGCTTCTGTGAAAACCGCACAGGCTTCCGCCGCGCCTGACCCCTCCCGGAAGAAGCAGCGCTTCATCAAGAACAACCAGTATTTCACGATCTGCATCTACGCAGGCGTCATGGTGCTCATCGCCGCGGTCATCTTCAAGTGCGTGATCGATTTCGACAAGACCAAGGCGTGGCTCGGACAGGTCATAGGTATGCTGTCGCCCTTTATTCTGGGCGCGCTGCTCGCCTACGTGCTCAATCCGATGGTGCGCATGTTCTCCCGCGGGATCGACAGGCTCTGCGGCCATCTGAAATTCAAACATTTTAAGCTGAAGCGCGGGGTTCGCACGGTGCTTGCGATTCTGATCACCTACATCATCGTGATCGGCTTCGTCGTGCTGACGCTGCTGTACGTGTTCCCGGAGATCGCCAAAAATATTGTGGATTTCGTTAACTATCTGCCAACCGCTTACAATACCGTGCTGGATCTTCTGGCCCGCCTGCAGAAGCGTTTCCCGAATCTGGAGATCAGCATGATCCGGGATTACCTGGCCGATGCGATGCCGGAGCTTGCCTCCTATCTGCAGAATTTCGCCACTAATATGGTACCGGCACTCTACACGATCTCGATGTCGATCGTCGACTGGGTCGTCAATCTTTTCATCACCCTGATCGTGTCGATTTATATGCTGTACGATAAGCATCGGATCATGCACGCGGCCTGGCGCCTGATCTACGCGTTTCTTCCAAGGAGGCACATTCCGGCATGTCAGGAAATTCTCGCCGAATGCAACCGCCTGTTCAGCAGCTTCGTCGTCAGCAAATTTATCGATTCACTGATTATCGGAATCCTCTGCTTCATACTGATGACGATCCTGCGGCTGCCGTACACGCTTCTGATCAGCATCGTGGTCGGCGTCACGAACATGATCCCGTACTTCGGCCCGTTCATCGGCGCGGTTCCGGGCATCCTGATCATACTGTTCATCAGCCCGCTTCAGGCATTTATATTCACGATCATGATCCTCTGCCTGCAGCAGTTCGACGGACTGATCCTCGGTCCGAAGATCATCGGCAGCTCCACAGGCATGAAGCCTCTGTGGATCATCTTCGCGATCACGATCGGCGGACATCTGGCCGGACTTATCGGCATGTTTCTCGGCGTGCCGGCCGTGGCGATCCTCAGCTATCTCTCCGATCTGTATCTCTCTCACCGGCTGGAACGAAAAAATATCTCCGACGAGATGGTCGAGAGCGCGCTGCAGAAAATGGAGCTGGACGACTGAGTCCGGCTCCTTGTATTTTTGAGCGTTTTCGTTCTTCTCCCTGTTCGAATTTGTCTCTTCAGGCCTTTTTACTGTCCGCTTACATGCTCGTGCTTATCTGCATCTGTTTCTGTTGCCTTTCCTGCGCCCTGTATTCTCCAGGAGCCTCTGCACTTCCTCCACCGAGCGCGCCAGCTGCAGCACTCTTCTTTGGATATCCGGCCGGTCGTACGCGAGCCGGTACAGCTTTTTCTGAATTCCGCCTTTCCTCATGGCAGCCTCGCAGAAGCACTGCCGTCCGTTCCCGATGTCAGCAAACCGTCCGTTTCCGGTCGCCCGGCATTGAACCCCTGTATCCGGCAGCGCGTCGTTTCCTTCAATAATTATATTATGCAGATCGTCCTTCCCCGTGCCTCCTGCTCAGCACAACCTTGCAGATCGGGTTGCCCTGCGAGGAAAAGCGTTCCTCGTACTCGGTCATGATATTTCCCCGCATCATCTGCGCATCGTGATGCAGGTCAAACGTGCACTGCCGTACCGTCCAACCGGCCGCCTCCGCCTCCGCGAGCGCAAACTCGAACAACGCCCGGTTGTCCGTCTTAAATTCCACACAACCTTCCGGCGCAAGGACGCGGTCATAGCGTGCCAGGAATTCCCGGCTCGGCAAACGTCTCTTCGCGTGGCGGTCCTTCGGCCACGGATCGGAGAAATTCAGGTAAATCCCTGCGACCTCACCCTCGCCGAACACATCGGTCAGCTCCTCCGCTTCCATGCGAAGAAACAGCAGGTTGGTCAGCTGCGCGTTCTCACCGCGTTTCTCCAGCGCGCGCAGAAGCACGCTCGAATATTTCTCGATCCCGACGTAATTGCGATCCGGACAGAGCCGCGCCAGCTCCGTGATAAAGCGTCCTTTTCCCATGCCGATCTCCAGATACAGCGGATGGTCGTTCCCGAACACTTCGCTCCAACGTCCCTTCTTCTCGCGCATCACGTCCTCATGCACCACATATTCACTCGCGGCGATCGCCTCCCGCGAACCGGGAATATTTCTCAGCCTCATACCTTTCTCTCCTCATTGCTATTGTCATACGCCGCGCCGGATTTGAAGGCTTTCGGCATTTGCAAATAGTTTAATTGATATTCTCCGTAAGGTCAACCTCAAACACAACCCCATAGAGCATCGTTGCTTTTTACTTTATTTCATGAAGCTCGTAAAATATTCCTTGATTTTACATCATATTTGATGTAAAATTTGAATATAATAAAGGAGGGATGCTTATTGAATGTTTTTCACTATGAAACTTCTTCCGGAAAAGACGTAATTCTGGAATACATCAACTCTCTGGACGTTACAGAGCAAGTAGACGCTTTCACCGTTCTTGAGAATATGGAAAAAGGAGAGTTCGACAAGATTTTTTTCAAAAAATGGACTAAGAAAATTTACGAAGCATACTTTAAAAAGCATAATCGATTGTTTTTCATTATCCATCACAAAGAAAATATATACATATTACATGCTTGTAGAAAACAAAAAAACAAAACAGAGAAAACCGATTCAAATCTAGTAAAAAAGCGTGCAAAAGAATTAGGAAAACAACTTGGTGAAAACTTTATATAAATTTTACATAACTATACATCTATATAACATATTACAAAAAACAGATTGGATTTATTATTTCCCAATCCGCAAAGAGGAGCTAGAATGCCATTTATCAGAAAAGATATTTCCACTATAATCGAAAAAAAGAGAGCAGAATCGGATAATTTTAAAAAAACCTGGGATGAAAGTCGCTCTGAATATAAATTGATCGGAGAAATGATCAAGCTACGCAAAGATCAAAAAATTACGCAAAGTCAACTAGCTGCAATTACAGGAAATCGACAGCAAACAATTTCACGAATTGAAAAGCATGAAAGCAATCCATCGCTGAGAATTTTTTGCAATATTTTGAGCGCTTTGGGTTACGAACTGCAAATCACTAAGAAAAGCAAGTAAAATCTTTTCATACCAAAACGGGGCACGACGAATCAACGCCATGCCCCAAATTCATATTTTTTATTTCATTTTTGTAAAATCTTTTGCAGACTCAGCATATCGCTGTCTTACATCATGAAAACCCGATCAGCCCTTCACGCTGCCCGCGGCGACGCCGCCCACGATGAAGCGGGACAGGAAGATGTACACCACGATAACCGGCAGGATCGAGAACGCGATCATCACGTACACCTGACCCATATCGAACTTCGCCCAGTCCGCGCTACGCAGCTCAGCGATGATGATCGGGAGCGTCTTCTTCTTCGGATCGCTCAAGATCAACGCAGGAATGAAGTAGTTATTCCAGCTTCCTACGAACGCGAAGATCATCTGCACAGCCAGCGCCGGCTTCATCAGCGGAAGCACGACCTTATTGAAAGTGTTGAACTCACCCGAACCGTCGATACGCGCCGCCTCCACGAGCGACAGCGGCAGGTTGCTCTCCATGAACTGCTTCATATAATAGAAAGTAACCGGAGCCGCAATCGACGGAATGATCAGCGGGATGAAGCTGTCGGTCAGCTTCATGTCCAGCAATAAGCGGTAGAAACCAAGCGCCGT
>CANQIW010000209.1 GCA_947624055.1 uncultured Lachnospiraceae bacterium | reverse complement strand
TGCGTTCCATCATGGCCGGGCTTTGCTGCGGGGAGCCGAGTCCGCTCGCGTGGGAGATCCTGCGGGATTATGCGGATGGTTTCGTCTCCATGCCTGACGCGGTCGCAGCGCGGGGCATGCGCGTATTGGGGAATCCGTTTGGAAAAGATCCCCGGGTGATTTCCGGGGAGAGTGGTGCCGCCGCCTTCGGAGCCGCGATTGAAATCCTCACAAACCCGGAGCACGCGCAGCTGAAAGAGAAACTGTGTTTGGATGAGAGCTCCCATGTCCTCTGCTTTTCGACCGAAGGAGACACGGACCGGGAGAATTACAGGCGGATTGTGTGGGACGCAGTGATCTGACCCGGTGATCAAAGAAGAAGTACTTACAGGAAATTCACGGCGCTTGCACGGAGGATGGGATCGTCATTTTTTCATTAAATATCTTACGGTAGTGCTTTCCATTATACTATGATAAAATAAATTATACATAAACCATGCAAAAGAGAAAGAGCAGTCGGAATACGGATCAGGGGGATTGAGCTATGAGAAAAAGATTTAGAGCAGTATTTTTTACTGTGATTATGATCTTGTTGTGTACTATCGCGTTTGAGACGGGTGGGAAATCAGATATCCTGATTGTGGAGGCCCATTCCGGACGTACGGATTCGAGCGGTGGTCACCATGATTACAGAAATGTAAGTGGACTTGGAGGCTATCATTATCATTGTGGTGGTTACCCGGCGCATCTGCATCCGAATGGGGTGTGTCCGTATTCTGGCTCCAGCGGAGGAGGCAGTAGCAGGTTGCCTTCTCCACGCATTAGTATGAAATCGACGAAAATGTATGCCGGGGCAGATTTGACTCTGAAAGTATCCGGCGCTTCCAGTAAAGTGCAGTGGAGTAGCAGCAAAAAGTCTGTTGCGACGGTCAACTCTAAGGGAAAAGTGACAGCTAGGAAGAAAGGAACGGTGGTCATTACCGCGCGTGTAGGCTCCAGAAAGCTGACGTGCAAGATCAAGGTGCGCCCGCTTGCTATCAATAAGAAAAAGGCAGCGCTGGAAGAGGGTTCATCCGTCCGCCTGAAGATAAATGGAGCGAGTCAAAAAATCAAGTGGTCTTCCTCTGATGAACAGATCGCAGTGGTAAACAGCAAGGGCAAGGTGACGGCTGTAAGCGCTGGGAAGGCTACTGTCACGGCTAAAGTGGGAAAGAAGAAGTTTAATTGTCAGGTTACTGTGAAGAAAAGAATTGTCCCGATTGAGAATTTCTATCTGGACGAATACAGCATAGAACTGAAGGAAGGCCATACGGCGAATATTTCGGCGGTTATTGAACCTGAGGATGCCACCGACCGGAGTATTATTTGGAGTTCATCAGATCCCCAGGTGGCGACTGTTTCGCAGGGAACCGTGACGGGGGTATCAGTCGGGAGGGCGCAGATTACCGCGTCCTGCGGCGGCTATACGGATAGTTGCTATGTTACGGTGAAACAGGATTTTGTCGTTACGGAAGCAAGGGATGCACTTACGTATGTTTCCTATCAGGGAGACAGCAAAGTTATCACAGAGGTGACGAGCCAATATAAATATTCGATGGAGCTGGAGGCAAAATGTGATTTCTATGATAGCGAGAACAAGCTGCTTGGGTCGTCTCAGGACAGATTAAGGTGCCTTGAGACAGGACAGACCTTATGTATGTGCTTTAATATCCCCTACGTATATAATGCGGAGCGGACGTATGATCACGTTGCTCTTAGCTTTACTCCGGAGCAAAGCCGTTATCGGGGAGCCAGTCGTTCAATCACGCACACGGAAGCTCCCTCATCGGCTTCTCTTCTGATACATATAAAGAACAACGGAACAGAGACGCTCAATGTGGTCGACGTGACGGTAGTCTTTTGCAAGGCAGGCAAGGTGCTGGATTGTAAGACGGATTCTGTCTATTTCAGCAAACCAAATGACATGGACGATTTGAATTTCGAGTATCCGAATTCCGAAGGAAATATAATCGTGCCGGACGATTACAAGGTGTATGTCGAAACGGGTGTTGACGCGTAACACTCGCCGGATCCTGTACATATGACCGCAGGCTCCGGACGATGATATAATTTTGAAAAGCTGTTACACGAAGAAAGGGCATTTTGGCAACGGGTAAAACGGATTGCCGAAATGCCTTGCTTTTTTTCCTGTATTATAATATAATGTAGCAAAACGGCAATAAGAAATTAATATTGCCGATATGCTCAATATGCGGGGTGATTTATAGTGAACGATATTTCTATAAATGTTCTGAGAAGCAGAAGCTATTTCAACAGATCTGAACTGCTGCAGATTATGTGTAAGGGAGGAGATCAGATAAGCGACGCGACATTTAAGCGGAGACTTCAACAGTACCTGAAGGATCGTTCTATCATACGGGTCGGGAGAAATAAATATTGCATACCGGATAAGGCAGTACGTGTTTATGCATATGAATATTCTGCTGTGGCAACAGAGACAGCCGATTTAATTGAAGAAAATTATCCCTTGTTGGATTTTAGTATTTTTGAGCTTGTGCAGTTGAATGAATTTGTAAACCATCAGCTAGCGCACAATATTATCTTTGCTTCCGTCGAGGCGGATGCCATTGATTTTGTATTTGAGACGCTGAAAGAGCGATTCCCGGGGAGAGTCCTCGTTCAGCCGACGATTGACCTGTATCATCGGTACTGGCAGGAAGAAATGATCATATTGGAAAAGCTGGTCAGCGAGGCGCCTATGGGAAAGCCGGTAAAATGGCATGCCCGTGTGGAGAAAATGCTGGTAGACATCATGGCAGATCGGCTAATTCTGGGGACTGTAAGCCCATCTGAATATCCGGATATTTACACGGATGTATTTGACCGTTATGTAGTAGACGAGAGCTGCATGCTCCGCTATGCAAAACGCAGAGGGGCAGAGAAAGAAATACGGGAATTGATACAGACAAAAACAGATATCACGTTGCGAACGGAGAGCTGAATATGTTGTTAAGAGAGAACTATACGGAGGAATACATCAGGAAGCTGCAAGACTCCAGCAAAAAAGATCCTGCCTTGTTGGAAAGGACGGTATATGCATTTGGACTTCTTGAAGCACTTGTCAGGACGGAGATGCCGTTTATTTTCAAGGGCGGCACAAGCCTTATGCTGTTGTTAGAGCATCCGCAAAGGTTATCGACAGATATTGACATTGTAGTAGCTCCCAGTACAGATATTGACAGCTATATCGCAAAGGCCTCAGAGATATTTCCTTTTGCAGGCTTTGAGGAGCAGTTCAGGGCCGGAAGGAACAAGATTGTAAAACGACACTTCAAATTTACTTACGAGTCCCCGGTTAACGGGAGAGCGTTCTATATTTTGCTGGATGTAGTTTTCGAGGAAAATAATTACGAAGCATTGGTGAGCCGGGAAATTCGAAATGAATTGCTCCTGACAGCGCCGGAATATCTGAGAGTATATGTGCCAAGCGTAGATTGTATCCTTGGAGACAAGCTGGCAGCGTTTGCCCCGCATACTACCGGAATACCTTTGAATGCAGGTAAGGATATGGAAGTGATGAAGCAGATGTATGATATATGTTCGCTGCTGGAAGTATTCTCGGATTTTGAGATTGTGTCAGATACATATCGCAAAATTGCCGAAGCAGAGATTGAATACCGAGGAAATGGCATCAGTATTCGTGATGCCATGACAGATACCTACTATGCTACATTATGCCTTGCATCGAGAGGGAGGATCAATCAGGAGGACTATCCGTACTATGTAAGAGGCATAAGAGACCTGCGGACCCATATTTATGCTGGGAATTATAGCCCGGAAACAGCTGCAGTGCAGGCAGCAAAGATTATGTATCTTGTTGCCTGCATGATAAATAACGTGGGATTTGAAGCAGTGAGCGATTATACGATATATCTTGAGAAAAGATTTACAAGACAGGATATGGCTCCGCTGAAGTATTTGAGAAAAGTCAGTCCGGAGGCATATGCGTATGCGGTTAAGGCGGACGAACTGATGGGACAGGAAATAGTATGAGGAATAAGAGGGAGGAAAACGCATTTGAATTATACACGCAAAAAAGTTGCTGTTTCATACAGCGGAGGCAAGGACAGTGCATTGGCGATGTATCGTGCGGCCCAGATGGGATATGACCATTGATTGCCTGTTGATTGTCTGGCAATTTTGGACATGAAAAAACCCCGTAAAGACGGGGATTTTTCAAGCTGCTGACGGGAATCGGACCCGTGACCTCCGCACTACCAATGCGACGCTCTACCGACTGAGCCACAGC
>CANQIW010000208.1 GCA_947624055.1 uncultured Lachnospiraceae bacterium | reverse complement strand
CGCGGACATCGTCGTCCACTCCGCGACCAAGTTCCTCGGCGGCCACGGTACCACCCTCGGCGGTATCATCGTGGACTCCGGCAAGTTTGACTGGTCGGCAAGCGGAAAATATCCGGCGATTGCAGAGCCGAATCCCAGCTATCACGGCGTTTCCTTCGTCAAAGCAGCGGGAGCGGCGGCGTTCGTGACATACATCCGCGCGGTGCTGCTGCGCGATACCGGCGCGACCATCTCGCCCTTCGCGGCGTTTCTGCTCCTGCAGGGCATCGAGACGCTGTCCCTGCGTCTGGAGCGCCATGCGGAGAACACGCGGAAGGTCGTGGAGTTCCTCGCGAATCATCCGAAGGTAGAGAAAGTCAACCATCCGTCTCTGCCGGATCATCCGGACCACGCACTGTACCAGAAGTATTTCCCGAACGGAGGGGCATCCATCTTCACCTTCGAGATCAAGGGCGGCGTGAAGGAAGCGCATAAGTTCATCGATAGCCTGAAGATCTTCTCCCTGCTGGCGAATGTGGCCGACGTCAAGAGCCTTGTGATCCATCCGGCTACGACTACCCACAGCCAGCTGAACGAGGAGGAGCTGGCCGATCAGGGAATCAGACCCAACACGATCCGGCTCTCGATCGGTACCGAACACATTGACGATATCCTTGCGGATCTGCAGAACGGTTTTGACGCGATCTAGACGGATATGCGCGCAGGCGTTCCGATTGACGTATTATTTAAAGAAATGACAGGAGGAGACCATTATGTCCAATATTTATACATCCGCCGATCAGCTGATCGGCAGAACACCGCTTCTGGAGCTTACACATATTGAGAAGACGCTTGGCCTGAAGGCGAAGATCGTCGCGAAGCTGGAGTATTTCAATCCTGCCGGTTCGGTGAAGGACCGTGTTGCCAGGGCGATGCTCGACGACGCCGAGGCTGACGGGAGACTGACTCCGGATTCCGTGATCATTGAGCCGACCTCCGGCAATACGGGGATCGGGCTTGCCGCTGTGGCCGCGGCGAGGGGTTACCGGATCATTATCGTTATGCCGGAAACGATGAGCGTGGAACGTCGTCAGCTCATGAAAGCCTACGGCGCCGAGCTGGTGCTGACGGAGGGCTCGAAAGGGATGAAGGGTGCGATCGCGAAGGCGGAGGAACTGGCGAAGGAGATGCCGAACAGCTTTATCCCGGGCCAGTTTGTGAATCCTTCCAATCCCAGGGCACATCGTGAAACCACGGGGCCGGAGATCTTTGCGGATACGGACGGCGGAGTCGACATTTTTGTTGCCGGCGTCGGCACAGGCGGAACGGTCACAGGCGTCGGGGAATATCTGAAGTCAAAAAAGCCGTCTGTCAAGGTGGTTGCGGTTGAGCCTGCCTCCTCGGCTGTCCTGTCTACCGGCGTCGCCGGCGCGCACAAGATTCAGGGAATCGGCGCAGGCTTCGTTCCTGACGTCCTGAATACGGAGATCTACGATGAGATTTTCCCGGTCTCGAATGAGGACGCGTTTGCGACCGGCAAGCTCATCGGCAGAAGCGAGGGTGTTCTGGTCGGTATTTCCTCCGGGGCGGCCGCTTTTGCCGCGATCGAGCTGGCAAAGCGCCCGGAAAACGAGGGAAAGACGATCGTCGTCCTTCTGCCGGACACCGGGGATCGTTACCTGTCCACGCCGATGTTTGAGGATTGACAGAGGAGGGGACGAATGCTGATTTCAACCAGAGGGCGATATGCGTTGCGCGTGCTGGTCGATCTCGCGGAGCATACGGGGAACGGATATGTGCCGATGAAGGAGATCGCGGAGAGACAGGAGATATCTCTGAAGTATCTGGAACGGATCCTTCCTGTCCTGACAAAAAACGGGATCATAGAGGGTCTGCAGGGAAAGACGGGGGGATACCGCCTTCTGAAGTCCCCGGAGGATTGCAGGGTCGGCGACATCCTTCGCCTGACCGAGGGGGATCTTGCTCCCGTTGCCTGCCTCAAATGTGACGCAAAGCCATGCAAAAGAGCCTCTGAATGCAGGACGTATCCGATGTGGACAGAATTTTTCCAGCTGATCAACCGTTTCTTCGACGGCAAAACCCTTGCGGACATTGTAAGGGCGGAGCGTTCCGACAGCTAACAGACATGAAAGTGGGAAGGTATCCCGGGATTTCCAGGATACCTTCCCATTTTTTTCGTTCGGCGAGGTGAAGAACCCGCATGGCAGAACGAAGAGTCTGCATTGCGAAGCGACAAGTTCGCATGGTGAAATGAAGAGTCCGCATTGCGAAGCGACAAGTTCGCATGGTGAAATGAAGTGTCCGCACTGCAAAGTGCAGAGCTCCTTGCCGCAGAATGCAGAGCCTGCGCTGCAGAATGTCCCTCCGTGCCGCGGAACAGGATCAGCGCCGGCATTTCTGCTCTATGAAATTCAGTACGCTGTACAACAGCATGGCGATTACGCAGAGGATCACGATGGACAGGATCACCCAGTCCAGCTTGAATACCTAATGATACAAACAGAGATTATTTAATCTAAATATTCTTTTATACCCATCTTTAAAATCAAGGGCAAAGGATATGTTCCCTGCAAATCCTGGCATGAAACATATACGGGCTTCCTGCCTGCGTATGGTTGGTGCCGTTCACACAGATTTCAAATTTTTAACACAAATTTTCCGCATTCATGGAGTATCCTGTCACTGCTGATGCAGTTTGGAATATGGGCAGGAAAAGAAAAGTTTACATATGGGAGAACATAATGGACTTTCGGCATGAATGGAAGATAGAGATCAACACAGCCGATCTTCTGGCGCTGCGCAGCCGTCTGCGTGTTCTTATGGAGCCGGACGCACACGCCGTGGACGGCAGATACCAGATACGCAGTCTGTACTTTGACAGCCCCACAGACCGGGCGCTGCGGGAGAAGATCGACGGCGTGAACCGGCGGGAAAAATTCCGCATCCGCTATTACAACGGCGATACCGGCTTTTTGAGTCTGGAGAAAAAGAGCAAGCTGAACGGCTTATGCAAGAAACAGACTGTACAGATAACGACCGGGCAGGCACAGACGATTGCCGCCGGAAGCATTCCGCAGATTCAGCAGAACGCCCCGCAGCTTTTGCAGGAGCTCTGTTACAAAATGAAAACCGAGGGTCTTCAGCCAAAGGTCGTGGTAGATTATATCCGGGAGCCGTTCATCTACCGGCCGGGCAACGTCCGCGTCACCTTTGATTACGGGATCCGTACCGGTCTGCGTTGTACGGATTTTCTAAATGCAGATCTTGTGACAGTACCGGCAGGGGACGCCCCGGTCTTAATGGAGGTGAAGTGGGACGCTTTTCTCCCGGACTTGATCCGGGACGCCGTTCAGATGACCGGGCGCAGGGCGTCCGCCTTCTCAAAATACGCTCAGTGCCGAATTTACGGCTAATCTACGCAGAAAGGAATCAAAACTATGACATTCAGTGATATTTTCAAATCCGGCTTTTTAGAGAACATCTCCAGTGTGACCATCCTCGATATGATGCTGGCGCTGGTATTGGCATTTGGCCTTGGTATCTTCATTTTTCTGATCTATAAAAAAACCTACAACGGCGTGATGTACTCGTCTTCCTTTGGCGTCACGCTGATCGCGCTCACCATGATCACCACTGTCGTCATCCTCGCCGTTACCTCGAACGTTGTGCTTTCCCTCGGTATGGTCGGCGCGCTGTCCATCGTCCGCTTCCGTACCGCCATCAAGGAGCCGCTGGATATCGCTTTCCTGTTCTGGTCGATTGCCGCAGGCATTGTCCTGGCGGCGGGCATGATTCCGCTGGCCGTCATCGGCAGCGTCGTCATCGGCCTGACTTTGCTGGTATTTGTCAACCGGAAGTCTCACAGCAATCCCTACATTGTGGTGCTGCAGTGCAGCAGCCATGAGAGCGAGCAGGCGGCGAAGGCGTATCTGGAGAAACGGACAGACCGCTGTGTTGTCAAAAGCAAAACCGCACAGAAGGGGCATATTGAACTTAATCTGGAAGTGCGCCTGAAGGACGATAACACAGACTTTATCAACAAACTCTCCGAAATGGACGGCGTGGCCAGCGCAGTACTGGTGAGCTTCAATGGGGAGTACATGGGGTAAGGAGGCGCCTTATGTCGAAGCACAAATATATCGATGCGATCTGTATCGGGATCACTGCGTTTACCCTGCTCCTGACCATTCTTTTTATGAACGGAAAGGCGCTCGACATCGCAACCGTTGCAAGTGAAGGAAACAGCGACGCCATATTTACGGAAAACGATCTGGATGCCGATTGGGACACCGCAGGCGCG
>CANQIW010000207.1 GCA_947624055.1 uncultured Lachnospiraceae bacterium | reverse complement strand
CGCCGGTGTTCTGAAGCAGCAGGGTGATCGTCTCCCAGATCAGCTCCGTCGCCTCCCGGTTGCCCTCGCAGGCCATGTACGCCTTTTCCCGGAGCTTGATGAAATCCGCGTCCAGAGTATTCGGGAAGGAGGTCGTGTTGCTCTTGAAGCCGATCATCCCGATGATCGCGGAGCGCACGTCCACGCGCGGGAACATCGTGTTCTCCCTGATGTAATCCTTCAGGCTCAGGGTCAGAAACAAAAAGACCGTGAAGAACAAAATGGTTCCCAGCAGAGCGCTGATCGCGGCGTGGCTCTCCACGCGGCGCAGGATCTCCGGCGCAATACAGAGCTGCGCCAGACTGTACAGGATTTCCAGCGACGCAGTCAGCACGCAGAACAGCAGCACCCGTTTTCTCGTATTCCAGGCGATCTTCACCATCCATCCCACGTTCCGGGCGACGCCGTATCTTGGTTTTTTCTTCTCTTCCATTTGTCTCACCTCACTGTGCGCGGCATTGCTTATGAACTATGCCAACATCCTATCATAAAAAGACATCCCCGGGACATTCCGGGGACGAATTGTCGTTTTCGGGTGATGAATCGTAACGGCAGGCTGACAGCCGCAAAGAGCCAGAAAACTGAACCGCAGCTATGCCAGGAAAAATTTCATACCTTATACCTGCGGGAGCAGAATCTCGGTCGTGAACGCCCCGTCCTCGCTGTTGCGGCTGATGTATCCGTCCAGCCGCTCCACGATCGCGTCGATGCGGACGAGGCCGAAGCCGTGCCCCTCTCCCTTGGTGCTGCGGAAGCGCTTTCCCTCCTTTTTCAGCTTCTTCCCAGCGGTAAAATTAGTAAAAGAAATGTAGAGCTGCGTGTTCCGCATATCCATGTAGACGCGGATCCTGCGCTCTCCCTCCGGCAGCTTCTCGCTCGCCTCGATCGCGTTGTCGAAGAGGTTGCCGATGATGCAGCACAGATCGATCTCCGAGGATTTCAGCCGGACGGGAATGTGCGCGTCCGCCACCACCTCGATCCCCTTCGCCTTCGCGAGCGAGATCTTGGAATTCAAAATGGCGTCGGTCATGGGATTGCCGGTCTTCACGACCGTGTCGACCGTCGTCAGATCCTCGTCGAGGAGATCCAGATAGCGCCGGATGGCGTCCCAGTCCTCCGCGGCCGCGTACGCCTTCATCGTCTGGATATGATTGCGGTAATCATGCCGCCAGCCGCGGATCTGCCGGTACATGTTGTCGACTTCACGATAATGCGTCTCAATCAGCTCATGCTGATAAGAGGCGATCTGCTTCTCAATTCTCTTTTCAAACAATCCCATCCATCTCACCCCATGTTGATGATCGCCCGGTTGATCCCGTCGTACGCGCCCCGGGGAAGCGGGATCGCGCTCCCGTCGCCTAAATAAATCTCCGTCCTCGTCACACGGCTGACCTGCGTCAGGTTGACGATGGCGGAGCGCCCCACCCGGTAAAAGCGTTCGTCGAGCTGTCTTGCGAGCTCGCCCAGGGTCATCTTCACGGTGACGTCAGACCGGGCATGCACCGTGACGTAATTGCCGGACACCTCCGCGTACCGAATCTGGTAGATCGGCACGCGCAGCATCTCGCCTCCGATCTCAAAATATAAGACCTTTTCGTTTCGGGAAAGCCGCTCCGCCGCGCGGTCGAGCACGGAACAGAGTTTCTCCTCCCGGACCGGCTTCATCAGATAGTGCAGGGCCGCTACTTCATATCCCTCGGAAATATAGTCGGAATATCCGGTGATAAAAACGATCTGCACGCTCTCGTTTTCCTGCCGGAGCTTCTTTGCCATCGTCACGCCGTCCATCGCGCCCATCTCAATATCCAGAAGCAGAATGTCATAATCATTTTCCCCGGCGTAATGAAACAGGAAGCTCTCGGCGGAGGCAAAAGCCGCGATCCGCGCCGTGTGCCCCGCGCGCGCAGCCCATCCTGCCGCCAGGCTGGCAATGTACTGCCTGTCCGCCCCCGAATCGTCGCAGACCGCTATCTTGTAATTCATCTTCTCATCATCCTTTTGATTTATCCCTTTGCGCTTCCATGCAGGTGAAATTGCCTGACTGTTTTCCTTTGGCCGCGAGGGGCAAAGACCTCAGCGCCGCCTGCCCTGCGCTTTTACCTGCACAGCCGGGAAACAGCAGCACAATCTAATCCAGTCCTGCCATAAATACATCTAACTGAGCCGTTGCAGGATCTCGCGCTCGCGCTTCTGGCAGGTGAAGAGGATCACCTGACGACCGCAGTCCTTCAGCCAGCGAAGCGCCGCCTCGAGGCGATCGTCATCATACAGGGCAAACGGCTCGTCCAACAGGATCGGCAGACGATTCTCCCCGCAGAGCAGCTCGGCCGCGGCCATGCGCAGGGCAAAATAGATCTGCTGCATTGTCCCGCCGCTGACCTGCTGCAGACCCAGCACCCGCGACGGCGTATGGATCCGCACCTCCGCGGTCTCGTCCAGCAGGATGCGGCTGTAGCGTCCCCCGGTAATCTCGGAAAGGATCTCCGACGCCCGCTCGTTCACCTGCCGCCCCGACTGCGCGTAGATACCCGAGGACAGATCGCAGATCCGGTCGATCGCCAGCGTCAGCGCCGCAATCTCCGTATCCGCATCCTCCGGCCTGACATGGCGCTGATACAAATTCTCCAGCTCATCCTGAAGCTTCTGGTACGCCTCCTCGCGTCTGCGTATCTCCTCCGCAAGATAATGATCCCGCGGATCCTGCCACGGCCCGGCGCCTACGTATCCTCCCGGCATTCCCGGCCTGCCGCCGCCTCCGCGCCCTTCCGGCCGCATCGCCCTCTCACCATAGCCGGCCTGACCCGGTTGCCCGCTATTCTCCGGCTCCTCCGCCTCCTCTTCATCCTCCGGCCGAAACATCAGCTTCACCGGAAGGATCAGAGCAAGAAAGATAACGCCGCAGATCCCCAGAAAGATCCTCACCTTCAGATCCTTCAGAAAATACGCTGCCGCAAGGCAAAGCGCTCCCGTGAGCAAAAGCAGCAGCCGGATCACCAGACGGCTCCTGCGATAGAATGCCTCGTCGTCATCCCCGCGGTCAGGCGGCCCTCCTTTTCCCCGGCGGTTCCCATATCCGGGATCCGGCGCGCCATATCCGAAACCGTCCCCGACATATCCGGGAGCCTGACCGCCTGCGCGATTGTGTCCGAACGGACTGCCGTCTCCGACATATCCGGAAGCCTGACCGCCTGCATGATTATGTCCGGACGGATTGCCATCCCCATATCCTCGGCCGCGCCCCTGCGCAGGATTTCCGTACTGTCCTTTCAGCAAATTGATCTCACTCCGAAGCTGCTCAGCCCTTACCTGCTTTTCCCTGATCTGAGCCTCCATCGCCTCGTCATCCCTCTTTTTCTGCTGCTCCATCTGCTTTTTTCGTTTTCTCAGATCCTGCAGCGCCCGAGAGACGTCCGTCTGCCCGCCCGGCGCTCCGTCGCTGTTGACCATGTAGCGCCTCAGCTCCTGCGCGAGCGCCTCCGTCGTCTCCGCCCCGGACTGCGGGATGCACAGCGTGTTGGCAAAGGCCGCCTCCCCGACGCCTCCGAGCAGCACATCCATCGCCTGCTCAGGCTGAGGCGATTCCCAGAGCGTCGTCTCGCAGGTCACAGAAAGCGGCTTTGTACTCCGGTCGAAGCAGCGGTCGATCCGGTAGATCTGACCCTTGCTCTCGATCTTCATGCTCCCCAGCAACGCGCCCGGCGCGTCCCAGGGCTGGCGAAGCTGGTACTCATCGTTTCTGGCCGCCTTTCCGCGCGCGCGGGAAAGTCCGAATAACATTGCTGTTATGAACGAATGGATCGTCGTCTTTCCGGTCTCGTTGCCCCCATAGATAATGTTCAGTCCGGGCTTGAGCGCGATCCTGTGGTTTTCAAATTTTCCGTAGTGCTGCAGCAGCAGCTCACGTATTTCCATTATCTCTCCTCCGGATACAGCAGCGCCTCCAGCCCGTAGCGCAGCGCCTTCTCCTCAATCAGCCCCCGCGGAGCCCCACCGAAGCTCTCAATATAATTCCCGACCAGCTGCCCGCGGTACTGTCTCCGCAGCTCTTCCAGATGGAAGGCCGGAGCTGTCCGGTCCGTGATCTCCAGGATCCTCCCGCACTTCATGTACTCGCGGATGTCCGGCCGAAACTGCGGGTGGCGCTCCCCGGTCAACGTGATCCGGTACATGTGCTGTATCCCACAGCGGCGGATCAGCTCCGCGAGCTTCTCCCGCACCGAGTACGTCGTGTCCGCCTCTGTGACCCTGAGTTCCTCCTGCCGGTACTGGCGTCCGGCGCTCTCCACAAAGGACAGGCTCACATTGTGCTTATGAACCTCC
>CANQIW010000206.1 GCA_947624055.1 uncultured Lachnospiraceae bacterium | reverse complement strand
ACGGCGATCGCCTACACCTCGGGCAAGCCGCACATCGGCAACACCTACGAGATCGTGCTGGCGGACAGCATCGCGCGCTTCCGCAGGGCGCAGGGATACGACGTGTTTTTCCAGACCGGCACCGACGAGCACGGCCAGAAGATCGAACTGAAGGCCGCAGAGGCGGGTATCACGCCGAAGGAGTTCGTGGACAACGTGGCAGGCGAGATCCGCCGTATCTGGGATCTGATGAACACATCCTACGACAAGTTCATCCGCACGACCGACGCGGACCATGAACGCCAGATCCAGAAGATGTTCAAAAAGTTCTATGAGCAGGGAGATATCTATAAAGGCGCGTACGAAGGGATGTACTGTACGCCCTGCGAGTCTTTCTGGACCGAGTCCCAGCTGGTGGACGGCAAGTGTCCGGACTGCGGGCGCGAGGTGAAGCCCGCGAAGGAGGAGGCGTACTTCTTCAAGATGAGCAAGTATGCCGACCGCCTGATCGAGCACATCAACACCCATCCGGAGTTCATCCAGCCGGTGTCGCGCAAAAATGAGATGATGAACAATTTCCTGCTCCCGGGTCTGCAGGATCTCTGCGTGTCCCGCACCTCGTTCAAGTGGGGCATCCCGGTGACTTTCGATGAGAAGCACGTCGTCTACGTCTGGCTCGACGCGCTCTCGAACTACATCACCGGCATCGGCTACGACTGCGACGGGGAGAGCACGGAGCAGTTCAGGAAGAACTGGCCTGCCGACCTGCATCTGATCGGCAAGGACATCATCCGTTTCCACACGATCTACTGGCCGATCTTCCTGATGGCGCTCGGACTGCCGCTGCCGAAGCAGGTGTTCGGTCATCCGTGGCTCTTACAGGGCGACGGCAAGATGAGCAAATCCAAAGGCAACGTGCTCTACGCGGACGACCTCGTGGACGTTTTCGGCGTGGACGCTGTGCGCTACTTCGTGCTGCATGAGATGCCGTTCGACAACGACGGCGTGATCTCCTGGGAGCTGATGGTGGAGCGCGTGAACTCCGACCTCGCGAACACGCTGGGCAACCTCGTGAACCGCACAATCTCGATGACGAACAAATATTTCGGCGGCGTGGTGGAGAACCGCGGCGCGGCGGAGCCGGTGGACGAGGAGCTGAAGACACTGGCGCTGGCGGTGCCGGGAACCGTGAGCAAAAAGATGGACGACCTGCGCGTCGCGGATGCGATCACAGAGATCTTCACGCTGTTCAAGCGCTGCAACAAATACATCGACGAGACGATGCCCTGGGCGCTCGCGAAAGACGAGACGAAGCAGGACCGCCTCGCGACCGTGCTCTACAACCTGACCGAGTGCATCGCGATCGGCGCGTCGCTGCTGGAATCCTTCATGCCGGAGACCTCCGCAAAAATCCTTGCGCAGCTTTCCGCGAAGAAGCGCTCGCTCGACGAGATGGCGCAGTACGGCCTGTACGAGTCCGGCACGAAAGTGACAGAGAAGCCGGAGATCCTCTTTGCGCGTCTTGATCTGAAAGAGGTGCTGGCGAAAGCGGAGGAGATCGCGAAGGCGCAGGCCGCGCAGAACGCTGCGGAGGAGGCCGCAAAAGCTGCAGGTACAGCTGCTTCGGGAGCCGGCGCGGACGGCAAAGCGTGCGGCTGTGGTACCGGGGCAGCAGGAGCAGAGACAGAAACGGGCACAGGCGCGCCGAAGTCCGCGATCGACCTCGAGCCGAAGGCGGAGATCACATACGATGATTTTGCGAAACTGCAGTTTCAGGTAGGCGAGATCATCGCCTGTGAGGAGGTTCCGAAGTCGCGCAAGCTGCTGTGCTCACAGGTGAGGATCGGCAGTCAGGTGCGCCAGATCGTGTCCGGCATCAAGGCACACTACACGGCTGAAGAGATGGTTGGCAAGAAGGTCATGGTGCTCACGAACCTGAAGCCCGCTGTCCTGGCCGGCGTGAAGTCCGAGGGCATGCTTCTCTGCGCCGAGGACGCAGACGGCAAGCTGTCTCTGGTGACGCCGGAGCGCGCGATGCCCTCCGGAGCGGAGATCTGCTAGACTCGTGTTTATTTCATTATGGTTACCCGGACGCCCTTGCAGGGATTGGTCAATGCCACGGCAAACACGCTTCCGCTCGAATCGGCCACGCAGCGGTACTAAGCTCATGCTTTGCATTCGCTAAGTACCGGCGGGCCTCAACGGTTTGCCTTAGGCATTGCCAATCACCTGCACGGGCTGTGCGGTACATGTGGAAAAACAGCGTGCGACAGACTGTCGGTGTTTGCGGCGGAACATCCGCAATCCGCAGACATCGCACGCGTCCGGTTGATGTTTTATAGTGAACGAAACACGAAGCCCGCAAACACCTTCTGCGTCACAAAGCTATTCTTTCAGTTCAGAATTGCGCTTCTGGTTCAACTCCCTGAAAAACGATACCGCGAACGGAATACAGACGAAGAACGTGACCGCGTCCGCGATCGGCTGCGCCAGCTCCACGCCGGGCAGACCCATGATCCGCGGCAGAAGAAGGATCAGCGGCAGGAATACATAACCTTGTCTCGCCGATGCAAGGAACGTGGCGACGGCCGACTTTCCGAGACTCTGGAAGGTCATGTTGCAGCAGACGGTCAAAGGCTGAAGCGGCAGCGCGAGGCACTGCAGGCGCATTGTCTCCGTGCCGATGCGGATCACCTCAGGGTCGTCGTCGATGAACAGGCGTATGATCTGCGGCGCCGCAAGGTAACCTGCCACCGCGGCCACGGTTATGAAGGCTGTCGCCCCGCAGGTCATGAACAGAAACGCCCGCTTCACTCGGTCGTAGATCTTCGCGCCGTAATTATAACCGACCACAGGCTGATAGCCCTGGCCGAAGCCGATGACCGCCGAGAAAATCAGCATGAACACCTTGCCCACGATCGCCATCGCGGACACCGCCGCGTCCCCATAGCCGGCGGCCTGAATATTCAGGGCGATCAGCGCCACGCTGGCGAGTCCCTGACGGAAGAAGGACGGCAGGCCAAACTTCATGATCTGAACATAGAGCCCCGGGGTCTTCGCCGCGAAGCGGATTCCAAGCTTCGCGATCGTCCGTCCGCTCACAAACATGTACAGGAGCACCAGAAAACCGAATACCTGGCTCAGGGCCGTGGCGATCGCGGCCCCGGCGATTCCCAGATGGAACGTAAAAATGAAGATCGGATCGAGGATGATATTCAGGACGCCGCCGGAGGCGATCCCGACCATCGCGAAGCGCGCCTTGCCCTCCGCGCACAGCATCTTGTTCAGCGTCAGAGAGCCGATCAGAAACGGCGCGGCGTACAGGATGTACCGCGCGTAGTCCATCGCGTAGGGTTGTATGGTCTCTGTCGCTCCGAGAAGCTTTACAATCGAGTGCAGGAAAACCGTGCCGAGCACCGCGATCAGCAGTCCGAAGGCGAGCGAACAGTAGAAGCCGCTGGCCGCCACCTCAGACGCTTCACGATCTCTCTTTTCGCCCAGAAGCCGGGACATCCAGCTCCCCGCGCCCATACCGATCAGGAAGCCGGACGACTGGATCAGTCCCATCAGGGACATCACGATCCCCACCGCGCCGGACGCGCTGGTCCCGAGCTGGGACACGAAGTAGGTGTCCGCCGTATTATAAATGCCGGTGACCATCATGCTGATGATCGTCGGTACCGCGAGAGACAAAATCAGCCGGGAGACCGGCTGCTCTGTCATCTTTCTGTATTGAGTTTCATTTTTGTCCATAAGGATCATCTCCGTTGTCTGGCTGCCTCTGTCACGAGACATACTTTCTTTTTTTGTTCCAGTATACTTTAGCACAGGAAAAATGTGTTGTAAACAGATTTTCGGCAGGGCTCAGTCTTGACATCATTTGGGATATCTCCTAAAATGAAACGTGAATTCAATTTCGGGGAAACTGATCCGGGCTTATCATTTTTAAAATAAAACAATATTTACAGAAGGAGTGGAGGACGGTAATGGAACGGAAAAATGCATGGACGGCCTACAGCGAAGGGCAGCTTGGGGAGCTCAAGACGCTCACGGACTCTTACAAGGCGTTTCTGGACGCCGGGAAAACGGAGCGCGAATGTGTGAAGGAGGCGGTGAAGCTCGCGGAGGCGCGGGGCTATATCAGCCTCGATGAGGCAAGAAAGGCCGGGAAGAAGCTCGCGGCAGGGGACAAGGTCTACGCGACGTATATGGGCAAGACGATGGCTCTCTTTCACATCGGAGAAAAGCCGCTCGAGGAAGGAATGCGCATTCTCGGGGCGCACATCGATTCCCCGCGCCTGGACATCAAGCAGAATCCATTGTATGAAGACACAGGTCTGGCCTATCTTGACACGCATTACTACGGCGGTGTGAAGAAATACCAGTGGGTG
>CANQIW010000205.1 GCA_947624055.1 uncultured Lachnospiraceae bacterium | reverse complement strand
CACAAAAAGATCGGTGCCGCAGGGGCGCCGACAACAATGGTTCCGCAGCAAACCCCTTTGTTCTGTGCTGAATCTAAACAAAAAGTAAAATTCTAAAAAAACTATAAAAATTTTATCACTGATACAGGAAAAATGCAAGCAGAATTATTCGTAATTCACATCTGCTCAATTCTCGAATAAGCGGAAGTCATGTCGCCGCCGATCGCCTCCGCAATGTTGATCGAGTGGTTCACGATGCGCAGATAGCTGTTCAGCACCTCCACAAAAGTCAGGCCCTGCTCGAACGTGCACTCCTTGCGCTGCAGCCGCTCCATGTGGTTCGACTGCGCCTTTGTCACGCGCTTGATGATCTTGCGCTCCTGCTTGCGCAGATCCAGCCAGATCTCCGGCGTGAGCGCCATCTGATCGTGGAACAGCCGCAGCGCGTCGCCCAGAAGCTCATTCACCCGCTGATAGATCTCAGAGAGCTCGTCTCTGGCCGCGTCTGAGTAGATCATTCCGTCCTCCACACATTTCTCCGTCTGGTCGAGGATCTTGACCGCGTGGTCGCCGATCTGCTCCAGATCGTTGATGACATGAAACGCGCAGCCCATATACTGCGATACCTGCGCGGGCATCGCCACGGTATTGACCTTCGAGAGATATCCGGTGATCTCCGACGCGAGGTAGTCGATCACCTGCTCGCCCTCCCGCACATGGTTCGCCTCCGCCATGCTGTGCTGAAGCAGGCCGTCTGTAGCGCCCGCCAGATCGTCCTTCACGATCCCGGCCATACGCTCGACCTCCTTGCCGACCTGCAGCGCAACGACAGCCGGAGAGCCGCTCATATTCGGATCGATGTACTCGAAGCGGAACGCGCTCTCATGCGCCTGCTTCGGGATCAGCATGTAGGTCCACTTCACGACAAGATTCACGAGCGGAAGCAGGATCAGGCCTGTCACGATCTTAAACAGAATATGGTAGACCGAAATCTGGAACGCCCCGTTCGGAATGCAGGTTTCTATGACAGAAGTAAGCGGCGTCAGCATCGTCAGCGGAATAAAAAGGACCGCGCCGACGATGTTGAAGATCAGGTAGATCATCGCCGCGCGTTTCGCGTTGTTCTTCGCGTTCAGCGCGGACAGAAGCGGCGGCGTTGAGGAACCGACGTTGATGCCGCAGATCAGAAAGCCGGCAAAGTAGATCGGCATCAGACCCTGCATCGCCAGAGCCTGCAGCACACCGACCGCCGCGGACGAGCTCTGGATGACCGCGCAGAGAACCACGCCCACCGCAAAACCGAGCAGCGGATTTTTCGCGTTCATAATGAAACTCTGGAACAGCACGGAATCCTTAAGCGGAGACATCGCGCCGCTCATCGTGTGCAGTCCCTGGAAGAGAATACCGAAGCCCAGAATGACCTGCCCGATATATCGATTCCGCTTCCGCTTCGCGTACAGAAGCATCAGGGCGCCAATGCAGATGCAGATCGGGGCGATCGCCGAGACATCCAGCGCGATCAGGACACTCGTGATCGTCGTACCGATGTTCGCGCCGAAGATAACGCCCGTCGCCTGCGCGAGATCCATGATCTCCGCGTTGATGAAGCCCATGACCATAACAGTCGTCGCGGAGGACGACTGGATCACAACCGTGACCAGCGCACCCAGCAGAAAGCCCATGATCCGGTTGCGCGTCAGCCGTTCCAGAAGATCCTTCATCTTCGGCCCCGCCGCCAGTTCAAGCCCTTCTCCCATATATTTCATTCCGAACAGAAAGAGACCGAGGCCTCCCAGCAATGAGACAATACTGCCGATTCCCATAAGTATTTTCCGAGCTCCGCCGCAAAATCGTATCGAACCATGCTGCCTGGCGATACCTGCTGCGGCAGACCCGCGTCCTCCCTCGCACAATTGATTATTGATTCTGATATCGAGAAACGCAATGCAAACGTGAATATGGAGTGATAAGAGGGCGCCCCGTTTCGGGACGCCCTCGTGTGATTCTGAGAAATCAGATCATCCCCTGCCCGGGTGATCAGGCTTTGCCCTCGCTGCCGAGAACATCCTTGATCTTGTGGGCGACGACTGCCTTGACATTCGCGCGGCCAACCTTGAGGTAATCGCGCGGATCGAAGATCGACGGATCATCGAACAGAACCTGGCGAACGCCTGCCGTAAGGCCAAGGCGAAGGTCGGAGTCGATGTTGATCTTGCAGACAGCGCTTCTCGCCGCCTCGCGCAGCTGATCCTCCGGAACGCCGATGGCGTCCTTGAGCTTGCCGCCGTTCTCGTTGATGATCTTCACGTATTCCTGCGGAACGGAAGATGCACCGTGCAGAACGATCGGGAAATTCGGGATGCGCTTCTCGATCTCATGAAGAATGTCAAAGCGAAGCTGCGGGTTCGTACCCGGTTTGAACTTGTATGCGCCGTGGCTTGTCCCGATCGCGATCGCGAGGGAGTCAACGCCGGTCTTGGAGACGAACTCCTCCACCTCGTCCGGCTGCGTGTAGGAAGAATCCTCAGCGGAAACCTTCACGTCGTCCTCGATGCCGGCCAGCTTGCCGAGCTCAGCCTCTACCACTACGCCGTGCGCATGCGCGTACTCTACGACCTTCTTCGTGACTTCGATGTTCTCCGCGAACGGGAATCTCGAACCGTCGATCATGACGGAGGTGAAGCCGCCGTCGATGCAGGACTTGCAGATATCAAAATCCGCGCCGTGATCCAGATGCAGGGCGATCGGGATGTTCGGGTTCTCCTGGATCGCAGCCTCAACCAGCTTTACCAGATAGGTGTGGTTCGCGTACTTTCTCGCGCCTGCGGATACCTGCAGGATGATCGGGGAATTCAGCTCGCCCGCCGCCTCGGTGATCGCCTGAACGATCTCCATGTTGTTTACGTTGAATGCGCCGATGGCGTATCCGCCTTCATAAGCTTTCTTGAACATTTCAGTGGTTGTTACTAAAGCCATTGGTTTGTCCTCCTTGTATAATATTTTCGTTCCTATTCTACCACAGATTTTTTCACTTTACGATATCTTTTTGTCAAATCTGGAAAATTTTTTCCCGAAAAAGAAATTGCTGAAGTTTATCCCGGAAAATTTGAAAAAACGGTTGACACAAAAAGAAAGATGTAGTATAGTTATTAACGTTCCGCGGAACAAAACAGGCTATGCGATAGTAGTACAGTTGGTGGTACGCCACCTTGCCAAGGTGGAGGTCGCGGGTTCGAGTCCCGTCTATCGCTCTTAAAAAGTCCGGTAAGCACCGGACTTTTTTATTCTTTGATTTTGTCGATTTCGGAGAGATTTACGCCGGAGACGCTAAGCATTGCCTTCAACGTCAGATATTCGTCTTTCAGGCTCGCATATGTCTTTGTCGCATTCTCTTCTTTTGCAATCAACATGTGTCTCTGAATCTTTTGAAAATCATCAAGCGTCTGTTTTATCACTTCAATATCTGTTGGCATCTCATCACCTCCAAATATATATGAATATATCATAATTCGAGCGCAAAGTCTATTGCAATGTGGTAACAATGTTCTGGATCCACACGCCTTTCTTCACGAGCACGAATCCCACGACGCATTTCAGCAGATCCAGCGACTGGCAGATGATGTAGGTGGCGAGGATCGGCAGCCCCGAGTACCGGCTCAGCACGAAAGCGACCGGGAGCGAGCACAGCCACATGAAGCCTGAATCGAAAAAGAACGTGATGCCGGTCTTGCCGCCGGAGCGCAGCGTGAAATACGCAGCGTGCAGGAACGCCTGAAACGGCATCATGCAGGCGCCCACGAGGATGAACCTCGTCGCCAGCGAGCGCACCTCGCCGGCCGTCTCGTAGATCTTCGGAAATACCGGAGCCAGCAGGAAAAGCGCCGCGCTGAGCAGCAGACAGCTTATGACCGAGAAGAAGATCAGCTTGCGGTCCGTATCTTTCGCCTCCTCCATCTTCCCCGCGCCGAGCAGCTGTCCCACGATGATCGCGATCGCGTCGCCCATCGCGAGCCAGGCCACGTTGCAGACGTTCGAGATCGTCGAGGAAATGTTCTGCGCCGCTACCACCGACAGCCCGTACAGGGAATAGCACTGCGCGAGCATCGCCATGCCGAACGACCAGAGAAATTCGTTCACCATCAGCGGCGAACCCTTGATGAGGATCTTTTTCACTAAACTGCCCGGCACGCGCAAACTCCGGTAAGCGCCCTTGATAAACGGGAACTTCTCCGCCCGGCGATGCGTCCATACCATGATGGCCGCGGACTCCACGAAACGGGATGTGACCGTCGCGATCGCCGCGCCCTGCACCCCGAGACGGGGAGCACCGAATTTTCCGAAGATCAGGATATAGTTCAGCACCGTGTTCGTCACGACCGCCGCTATCCCGGCGCGCATCGGCGCGACCGTCTC
>CANQIW010000204.1 GCA_947624055.1 uncultured Lachnospiraceae bacterium | reverse complement strand
GATAGTCCCTAGGGGAATCGAACCCCTGTTTCCGCCGTGAGAGGGCGGCGTCTTAACCGCTTGACCAAGGAACCATGCTTAGACAGTATAACAGGAGTTGCAGGAAAAAGCAAGCACTTTTTTGAAAAAACTGAACTTCGCCGGAATTCGTTGATATTACGTGAGTATTGTGTATAATAGAAGGCGATACCATTTTGAAATAGGCTTGACTGAGCGGTCAACGAAAGGAGTGGGGTTCTGTGGACGCGATCAGGATCGACAATCTTACAAAATATTACAGAACCAGCTTCGGAAGACCGGCGGCTGGACTTCAGGGAAAACATCGGCCTGCGCCATCTGAGCCGACGGCGCGCGAGAGGGTCCGTGGCATCGAGCAGGTGAGCCTGCGCGTGGGGCAGGGCGAATTCTGCGGATTCATCGGTCCGAATGGTGCGGGCAAATCAACGACGATCAGGACGCTTCTGGGACTGATCCGCCCGAACAGTGGCAGTGCGCAGGTGCTGGGAATGGATATCAGGAAGGACAGGGAGAAGATTCTCGCGCGGACAGGCTACCTGCCGTCGGAGGCCATGTTTTATCCTGGTATGCGGGTGCGCGATGTGCTGAAACTCTCCGCCGGTCTGCGGAAAAAAGATTGCCGGAGGGAGGCGGCGGAGCTGTGCGAGCGCCTGCAGCTGGATGCTTCCCGCAGAGTGGACGAGCTGTCCTTTGGCAACCGCAAAAAGGCCGCGATCGTCTGCGCGCTGCAGCATGAGCCGGAGCTGCTGATCCTGGACGAGCCGACCAGCGGTCTCGATCCGCTGATGCAGAGAGAGTTTTTCGAGATCCTCCGCGAGCGAAACGAGCAGGGGACGACGGTTTTTCTGTCCAGCCATATCCTTTCGGAGGTGCAGCGCAACTGCACGAGGGCGGCGATCATACGAGAGGGACACATCATCGCCTGCGACCGTGTGGAGGCGCTGTCCCGCACGAACGCAAAACGCGTCGCGGTGCATGGACGGATTTGCCTCGATTCACTTGACGGGGTGAAGGATCTGCGGGAGACGAAGGACGGCTGCAGCTTTCTCTACAGCGGTGAGATGCAGACGTTGCTCGCTGTTTTATCGACAGGGGAGGTGCGCGACCTTTCGGTTTCCGAGCCGGATCTTGAGGAAGTCTTTTTACATTATTATGAGGAGAACCAGCGATGACACTCACAAAACATGAACTGCGGCAGGGCAGGATTTCTTTCGCGGTGTGGACGGGCGCGATCGCGCTCCTGCTTGTGGTCTGCCTGCTCGTATTCCCGGAGATGAAAGGACAAATGGAGTCGATCAGCCGTCTGTTTGCCGCGATGGGGAGCTTTGCCGCGGCGTTCGGCATGGATCGTCTGAATTTCGGCACGCTGACCGGATTTTACGCGATCGAGTGTGTGAATGTGCTCGGACTGGGCGGTGCGTTCTTTGCGGCCTTGACCGGCATCTCGGCGCTGGAAAAGGAAGAAAGGAATGGAACGGCGGAGTTTCTGCTGACACATCCGATCTCAAGGGCGCGTGTGGTGACGGAAAAGCTGGCTGCGGTCATGCTTCAGATCATTGTCATGAATCTGATACTGTTTCTTGTGTCGCTGCTTTCCATCTGTCTGATCAGAGAGCCGATACCCTGGAGGGAGCTTCTTCTGATGCATTTTGCCTGTTTCCTGCTCCAGATCGAGCTGGCGGCGGTCTGCTTCGGTCTCTCTGCCTTTCTTCGCCGCGACGGGTTTGGGATCGGTCTGGGACTCACTGTGGTGCTGTACTTTCTGAATCTGATCGCGAATCTGAGCGAAAAGCTGAAATTCCTCAAATATCTCACGCCGTTCGGGTACTGTGAAGGAGCAGACATTATTGCGAACGGGGGACTGAATCTCCGTCTGGTCATGATCGGAATGCTTTTGGCCGCTCTCGGGATGGCGGCGGCGTACCGGAAATATTGCGGTAAGGATATTCTGTGAATGATTCTGCGAACCGCATGCAGAAGCACGGCGCGCGGCAGAATACTCAGAGGACGAAGGATGTCCCGGGAGATATCAGGGAAGACGGATATCTCCCGGGATTTCTGCTGCCGCGGAGTAACTGCTTTCGGCAGTTCATCGGATGATCCGGCCGGTTCCGGAAATGATCCGCACTCTGGCAGGCTGTCAGACCGGGACGGCAGCTCAGGTCATGTCCTCGCCAAGCCGTCTGACAGCGACATAGATTTCCTGAATGCGGTACCAGGTGCGCGGACCTACGATGCCGTCCGGCGACAGACCGAAAACGGACTGGAATGTCCGGACGGCCTCGAGCGTGCGCTCGCCGAAGACGCCGTCCGGCGTCAGCTTCGGGATCAGCGGATAGCTGTCAGAGATCGCGTTGAGCTGTTCCTGCAGTTTGAGGACGTCCGCGCCGGCCGAGCCGGTCTTGAGCGGATAACCGGGGTAGGATTCCGGCACGCCGGAGACTTCCTCAGCCATATTGATATAGATGGAATCTCCATAGTAGTAGCGGAGGATTTCCAGAGCGTCGTATCCGTTTTCGCCGAAGTCGGCGCTTCCCCACTGTGACATCCAGTTCGGGCATTGCGTTCTCAGGCCGTCGCAGTACTGTGTGAGGATCGGCTGACGTACGTTCGGGCGAGACAGGTAGTTCAGGAAGATCTCGTCGACTATGTCGGAAATGCTCTGGAAAATATTACGGCCCGCGCTCCACTTCTGATCGTAGGCGGTGGAGGAGGTGATCGTGAAGTCGTAGCGCTTGTTTCGGTACCATTCGGTGTATACCCTGTTCAGGGTGAAGGACTGGATCGCCAGGATATTCGCGATGAGCGTTTCGCGTGGCCAGGTGGCGTAGATCTCGCTGCTGGCCACGTTTTTGATGTAATCCTTGTAGCGCACGTAATGGTCGGCGGCGGACGTATCGCGCGGAGGCCCGTCGTGGACTATAATAAATTCGGGCACAACGACCGCGTCGAGCACGAGCTCGCCGCTTATGCTGACCGGTTTGATTTCCGCCTCGGCGATCTTGGGAGGGTAGCTTCCGTACAGTGTGTGCTCGGGGATGACGATGGCCTCGGGCTGTTCGCTTTCGCTGAGAGAGTGCAGGTGTACGTCCTGCAGGGAGAGCTCACCGCTGAGAACTTCCGTGCCGCTTACGACAGTCGGTTCGTATCCGGGGGCTGTGATGTGAAGCGTGTACTCGGCGTATGGCATGCTGGAGGACGGCTGCAGACTGTATTCCAGGGGCGGCGTATTGAGCTCGACGATCCCGGTTCGGCCTGTCGTGTCTGTCTGAAGCTCTTCAAGGGTGTTTCCGGGTTCTCCGGTGTAGGAAATGTCGACGACGGCATCCGCGACAGGCGTGTTCTTCTCAGATAATACCGTGACCAGCAGGCTGCCGCGGTCTGCCTGATCGGTCTGCGCCGCCATCAGATGCCGTCCTGTAAGATTCATGTTCATAGATCGCTCCGACAAGGGGATTCCCTATAAGATATGCGCGCGGAGCGGAGTTCGTGTATAGTTCACTTTAAAACATCAACCGGATGCGTGCGATGTGTGTGGATTGCGGATGTTCCGCCGCAAACACCGACAGCCTGTCGCACGCTGTTTTTCCGCATGCACCGCACAGCCCGTGCAGGTGATTGGCAATGCCTAAGGCAAACCGTAGAGGTCCGCCGGTACTTAGCGAATGCGAAGCATGAGCTTAGTACCGCTGCGTGACCGATTCGAGCGGAAGCGTGTTTGCCGTGGCATTGACCAATCCCTGCAAGGGCGTCCGGGATACCGATATCATAATGAACTATACACGAATCTATCGAATGTCAAACACACTGCGTGCTTCCACGTTTGCGGGCGTCCCGCGCACGATGCGGACGCGGCGTGTGCCTGCGTTCATGTCGAAGTAGTTGTCCTCGAGCACGACGTCCGGTCCGCACTGAAGCTCTACGCTGCGCGCGTAGGCTCTGGCTGTGACGACGACCACGTCGCCCTCGATGTGCGCCTCAAGCGCCGGATCGAGGAAGCGGAAATGCTTCGGCGCGCAGAAGAGCACCGTGCCTTCGCCTATGAGCGCATCCGAAGGATCGGTCAGCTCATAGGAGTAGTAGCAGCCGTAGGTGTCCTGGTCGGAGAAATCCTGCTCAGGCAGCCACGCAGCGGAGAGCGCCGGGACTTCCACGGCGAACGTGCCCTCCTTGATCACGGAGGCGTCCGCGCGGCGCAGCGCCCAGTGCGCCTTGCCGGAGAAGGCCTGCATCGTCTCGTTGCTCACGTTCAGATGAGCGGTCTTTTTCAGCTCAAACGGCTCGGCGTTCACATTTGTGTCCTGGCTCAGGATGCCTTCTTCCTGACAGGAGATCAGCACCGGCGCGAAGAAGCGCTTCGCATAGTAGTGCAGCG
>CANQIW010000203.1 GCA_947624055.1 uncultured Lachnospiraceae bacterium | reverse complement strand
AACCAGCAGAAGGCGATCGTGGCGCGGGAGATCGACCGCAATCCGGAGCTTCTGATCGCGGTGCAGCCGACGCGCGGACTTGACGTCGGAGCGATTGAGTATATCCACAAGCAGCTCGTCGCGCAGCGGGACGCGGGCAAGGGCGTGCTGCTTGTGAGCCTGGAGCTGGACGAGGTGATGAATGTCTCCGACCGCATCCTTGTGATGTACGAGGGCGAGATCGTAGGCGAATTTGATCCGAAGACGGTGACGGTGGAGGAGCTTGGCCTGTACATGGCAGGTGCGAAGAGAAAGGAGGCGCGGACGAATGGATAAGAAAAAGAAAAACATTCTGCGAAACAATGGTCTCCAGTCGCTGATCGCCTCGCTGGTGTGCATTCTGCTCGGACTGTTTGTCGGGTTCCTGGCGCTGCTCATCATCAACGCGGGAGGCGCGTGGGACGCGATCGTCGCTGTGACGAAGAACTTCCTTTATTATCCGAGCGTGCCGGCGCAGCTGAAATATCTGGGCAGCACGCTGGTGAAGGCGGCTCCGCTTCTGATGTGTTCGCTGTCGGTGCTGTTCGCGTACAAGGTCGGTCTTTTCAACATCGGCGCGGCGGGACAGTATGTGGCCGGCGCAGGCGCATGCCTGTATCTGGCGCTCGGGCCGAAGCTGCCCTGGTACGTGTGCCTGCTCGGCGCCGTGGCGGCCGCGGCGATCGTCGGCGGCATCTCCGGCATTCTGAAGGCATACTGCAATGTGAATGAGGTCATCTCCTGCATCATGCTCAACTGGATCGGCCTGTACACGGTGAACATGCTGCTGACCAACGTGAAGGAGCCGACCAGCCCCTACACGGTGACGCTCGCGAACGGGAACGAAGGGGCGATCATGCCGACGCTCGGGCTGGACAAGCTGTTTACGAACAACCGCTACGTCACGATCGCGATCCCGCTCTCGGTGATCGTCGCGATCATCATCTGGATCCTTCTGGAGAAGACGAAGCTGGGCTACGAGCTGAAGGCGACCGGCATGAACAAGCACGCGGCGAAATACTGCGGTATGAAGGAGAAGCGCAACATCATCCTCACGATGGTGATCGCGGGCGGTCTCGCCGGCATGGGCGCGGGCTTCTTCTACCTGAGCGGGCTGGAGCAGTGGATGTGCACGCAGACGAGCGTCCCGGCGATGGGCTTCAACGGGATCGCGGCGGCCTTCCTGGGCGGCCTGAATCCGATCGGGGCGATCTTTTCTTCGTATTTTATTCAGCATATCACAAACGGCGGCGCTTATGTGGACAAGAGCCTGTACTGTGCGCAGATCTCGGATTTCATCTCCTCGATGATCATCTATCTGTGCGGCTTCGTGTTCTTCTTCAAGCTCTGCATGAACCGTTTTCTGGATAAGCGCGAAGAGCGCAAGGCCGGACAGAAGGGAGGCGAGGCATAATGTTATTGCTGATCCAATACACTCTGATCTTTGCCTCGGTGCTTCTCCTCGTGGCTCTGGGCGGCTGCTTTTCGGAGCACAGCGGCGTGATCAACATCGGACTGGAGGGCATCATGGTGATGGGCGCCCTGGGCGGCGCGCTGATGATGAAATACATCCCGGCGGGACTTCCGGCGATCGCCATCATTCTTCTGGTGATCCTCGCGAGCGCGCTGGCAGGACTGGTCTACTCCCTGCTGCTGGCGGTCGCGGCCATCAATTTCAAGGCGGACCAGACGCTGGTCGGCACGGCGATGAACCTGCTCGGCACGGCGGCGGCGACGGTTATGGTGCGCGCGATCAACTCCGCGGAGAACGCGGACAACGTGTCCTCGTCGATCCAGTACATCGAGCAGAAGAAAGCGTTCCTGGTAAACATCGGCGGATTCGAATTCAACTGGTTCATGCTGGTGGCGGCGGTCGCCCTGGCGGTCTCCTACGTCGTCCTGTATAAGACGCGTTTCGGCCTGCGGCTGCAGGCGTGCGGCGAGCATCCGCAGGCGGCGGATTCCGTCGGCATCAACGTCTACAAGATGCGCTACGCGGGCGTGCTGATCTCCGGCGTGCTCGGCGGCCTGGGCGGTATCGTCTACATCACGGCCGGCGTCAGTGAGTGGAAATTTGAGAACGGCGTGGCGGGCTTCGGCTTCCTCGCGCTCGCAGTCATGATCTTCGGCCAGTGGAAACCGATTCGGATCGCGCTGGCGGCGCTGCTGTTCGGACTGTTCCGCGCGCTGTCGAACGTCTATTCCGGTTTCGATTTCCTGGCGTCCCTGCAGATTCCGGGAAGCGTATACAACATGCTGCCGTACATCATCTCGCTGATCGTGCTCACGTTCACCTCGAGCAAATCGCGGGCGCCGAAGGCGGAGGGCATCCCGTATGACAAGGGACAGAGATAGTCAGGCGCTTAAATGGATTATTTGAATTTTTTCTTTTAAAGAGGGCAGGGCTGTGATATAATCCTGAAAGGGCTGAATCACGGCTCTGTTTTTCCCTCTGGCAGGGAACAGGGACGGACAGCGTGTGGAATATGAAATCTGCCGCAAAAATGAGGCAAAGGAGGATGAATTATGGCGTATAAAGAGAAAAAAAGGTGGGCGTTTTTAGGCCTGCCGTGGACATTTACCACTTACACGATCGAGGATGAGATCATTACGGTCAACTCCGGTCTTCTGAAGCGCGTTGAGAATGACTGCTATATGTACAAGGTGGTCGACGTGCGGTTGGAGGTCAGTCTGATCGAGCGCATTTTCGGGCTGGGAACCGTCCATTGCTTCAGCGGCGACATGACGAACCCGGATCTGCGTCTGGCGCACGTCAAGCACGCGAAGGAGATCAAGGATTACATCCTGAAACAGTCGGAGGCGGAGAGACTCAAGAGGAAGACGCTCAACATGCAGAGCCTCGACGGAAATCCGGACGTCGCGCAGGTGGACAGCTGCGATCTGTAAAAAACTGTGGAGGAGATCATTGTGGGTGATTTGAGGGAAGAGATCGGCAAGAGACGGACGTTCGCGATCATCTCGCATCCGGATGCCGGCAAGACGACGCTGACGGAGAAGTTCCTGCTCTATGGCGGCGCGATCAATCTGGCGGGTTCGGTGAAGGGCAAGGCGACGGCCCGGCACGCGGTGTCGGACTGGATGGAGATTGAGAAGGAGAGGGGTATCTCGGTCACGTCCTCCGTGCTGCAGTTCAATTACGGCGGGTACTGCATCAATATACTGGACACGCCGGGGCATCAGGATTTCTCGGAGGATACGTACCGCACGCTGATGGCGGCGGACTCCGCGGTCATGGTGATCGACGCGTCGAAGGGCGTCGAAGCGCAGACGCGCAAGCTGTTCAAGGTCTGTGTGATGCGGCACATCCCGATCTTTACGTTCATCAACAAGCTGGACCGGGACGCGAACGACACCTTTGAGCTGCTCGACGACATCGAGAAGGAGCTCGGGATCGCGACCTGTCCGATCAACTGGCCGATTGGCTCCGGCAGGAATTTCAAGGGCGTATATGAGCGCGCGTCCCGCAAGGTGACGACGTTCACCGACACGCAGAAGGGCACGAAGGCGGGCGTCGCCACGGAGATCGATGTGGACGCGCCGGAGCTTGAGGAGTTCATCGGGACGCAGAACAAGGAGACGCTGCTCGAGGAGATCGAGCTGCTCGATGGGGCTTCCGCGGAGTTCGACCAGGAGCTCGTCAGCCAGGGAAAGCTCTCCCCGGTGTTTTTCGGTTCGGCCCTGACGAACTTCGGCGTGGAGATTTTTCTGAAGCATTTCCTGCGGATGACGACGTCGCCGCTGCCGAGGACGGTGGACTGCGGTCTGATCGATCCGATGGAGGAGGATTTCTCGGCGTTTGTCTTTAAGATTCAGGCGAACATGAACAAGGCGCACCGCGACCGCGTAGCGTTTATGCGTATCTGCTCGGGCAGGTTTGACGCGGGCATGGAGGTCTACCATGTGCAGGGCGACCGTATACAGCGGCTTTCTCAGCCGCAGCAGATGATGGCGCAGGAGCGGCATATCGTGCAGGAGGCGTACGCGGGGGATATCATCGGCGTCTTCGACCCGGGCATCTTTTCCATCGGGGATACCATCTGCATGCCGGGAAAGAAGTTTGCCTACGAGGGCATCCCGACCTTCGCGCCGGAGCATTTCGCGCGTGTGCGTCAGCTCGACACGATGAAGCGTAAGCAGTTTGTCAAAGGAATCAATCAGATCGCGCAGGAGGGCGCGATCCAGATCTTCCAGGAGTTCAACACCGGCATGGAAGAGATCATCGTCGGCGTGGTCGGCGTGCTGCAGTTCGACGTGCTGAAATACCGGCTTGAGAACGAGTACAACGTGGATATCGTGCTGGAGCCGCTTCCGTACGAACATATCCGCTGGATCGAGAACGAGGACATCGACCTGAACAAGATCGTCGGCACCTCGGACATG
>CANQIW010000202.1 GCA_947624055.1 uncultured Lachnospiraceae bacterium | reverse complement strand
CTGATGGGCGACTTCTGCCGCGGCTGCGGCTACTGCATGCCGTGCCCGGCCGGCATCGAGATCAACAACTGCGCGCGCATGTCGCTGCTGCTGCGCCGCTCGCCGTCCGCGAACTGGCTCACGCCGGAGGGACAGGCCAAGATGATGAAGATCGAGGAGTGCCTGCACTGCGAACAGTGTATGGCGAAGTGTCCGTACCACCTGAACACGCCGGAGCTCCTGCAGAAGAACCTCAGGGATTACAAGGAGATCCTGGCGGGAAAAGCATACTGAAGATATAAAGATGCGCTGTTCCGCAAAATTTTAATAGGGGTTGCTTTCTGCATGAAACCGAATGGTGAGTAAAATTATCTCAAAAAAATTTGCAGGCAACTGTATATTCCCTGAAAAAGCGGTCATACTATAACTGATCTCAAGAGAGAAGCTTCAGAGGAAGCGAACGGAAACCTCTCGAGGGATCAGCGTAAGCTCTTATCATTGGATCCCCCTCCGATGATAACACACGAAAGATAAGATAAATACTTATCCTCCCCTTTGAATTCCGCAGATGCGTGAGAACACGTATCTGCGGAGTTTTTTCATTGACAGGCTGCAATTCACCGACCGTGAGAACGGAAGGGGTTGTGGATGATAACACGTATAGCGTGACCAGGTTATTGGGCGAAGGAAAAGAGGGCGGCCTGGACGGTCGCTCTTTTTTTTCAGATGCATAATTTTATTTTCAGGGAAAATATGCCGCTTTTTTGTTTTCAGGAAAAAGGAAAAATGATATAATGCAGTAAAAAATGAAACACAGGATAATTCCTAACAAAAAAGACGGACCGGCGTATCAAGTAAAAAGATAATAGCAAAAAAGTGGGGAATTTATAAAAAAGGTATCCCGGAAGCCGCATGAAATAAGGCTTAGAGATTCCGAGAGTCTGGAAAAAGCCTACAGGAGGGATAAATACAATGGAGGAAAAGCTGAAAAGGATCATTGAGATCATTCAGGAATACGCGAACCCGGAAATGGGAGAGATCAGCGGGGATTCTCAGCTTCGGACGGATCTGGGGATCGATTCGCTTTCATTCTTTTCGATCATCGACGATCTGGAGCAGGAATACGGCGTGACGATCGAGGACAGCCAGCTGGAAAAGCTCCAGAGCGTCAAGGACATGCTGGAACTGATCAGCTAGCGTAAGCCGGTATGTTTGCACGGACGGCAAAGGGCATGAAAGGTGAGGTGGATATCATGGCGGATATAAGTAAAAGAAAGCTGTATGGGAAGCATGAGCTCCTGGCGGACTTTGAATGTTCCAATTTCCGGGAGGCCGCGCAGTACAGGGCGGAGCATTTCCCGGACGTCGCGCTCTTTACTTACACGGATCAGGACACGGGCGAGAGAACCGTGGTCATGCCGCGGGAGTTTCAGGGGCAGTATGAGGCGCTTTCTGTCTGTCTGTTTGAAAATGGCGTGGGGAAACATCTGGCCGTTATGGGAGACAATTCCTACCAGTTCATGCTGCTGATACAATCCGCACTGTGCAGTCAGAACACAGCGGTTCCCCTGGATAAGAGCCTGGATACGGATACTCTGGGCATGCTTCTTCAGAAAAGCGACAGCAGCGTGCTTTTTTATGGCCGAAACTATGGGGAAAAGGCGGCCGCGCTGAAGGAAAAGCTGGGCATCGAGGTCTATGAACTCGAAGAGCTCGGGAAGCTGGTATCGGAGGGACAAAAGCTGATCGAGGCGGGAAAGACGGACTGTCTTTCGCAGGAGATCGACAACGACGCGCCGTCGGTCATCATGTTTACCTCCGGTACGACCGGGAACCACAAGGGCGTGATGCTCAGCCAGAGAAATATCGTCTCCGCTGCCATCATGGATAACAGGCAGTGCAAATTCTTCTACGACGGCCTTCTCGTGCTGCCGCTCCACCACGCCTACGGGCTCACCTGCGCGGTCATGATCTACATGATGTTTGGAAAGACGGTACATATCAACCAGAATATGCGGCATATGTTCCGGGATCTGCAGGCGGAGAACCCGGAAGGGCTGGTGTGCGTGCCGCTGCACCATGAGGTTTTCTACAATGCGATCTGGAAGGGCATCCGCAGCGCGGGAAGAGAGGAAGAGATCCGTGCGAAGATAGAGGAAAACCGCAGGCATCCGGAGCTGACCGACGCAAAGAAGCGGGAGATGTTCCGGGATGTGCTCGGCGTGCTCGGGAGCCGCATGAAGGCGCTTTCCTCCGGCGGCGCCCCGCTGAATATGGAGATTTACAACGGCCTGCGGGATCTGGGCATCGAGATCTACCAGGGCTACGGGATCACCGAGTGTTCCCCGATCGTTTCCTGCAACTTTGAGGGCGGCGTCCGTACGGAGAGCGTCGGCCGGATTCTGGAAGGCATGGAGATCCGCATCGACGATCCGGACAAGGACAAGGTGGGCGAGATCTGCCTGAAAGGCCCCAACGTGATGCTGGGCTATTACAAGGACGAAGAGGCGACCAGGGAGGTCCTGCAGGACGGCTGGTTCCACACGGGCGATATCGGCTATATCGATGAGGACAATTATATTTACCTGTCCGGCAGAAAGAAGAACCTGATCATTCTGGCGAACGGCGAAAATGTGGTCCCTGAGGAGCTGGAGGCGAAGATCGTGCTGTGCCGCGCGGTAAAGGAAGTCGTGGTATTTGAGAAAAACAGACGGATCACCGCGCAGATCTTTGCGGACGAGGAATATCCCGCGGGCAAAGAGGGCAAAAGCCCGGAAGATATCATCCGAGGACATATCGCAAAGGTCAATCAGAGCCTGCCGAACTTTAAGCAGATCGGGGCGGTCGAGTTCCGCAGGACGCCGTTTGTGAGAAATTCCGGCGGAAAGATCCTGAGAAATTCCGTCGAGTAACCGGCGATTGGAAAAACGCAGTGTGGAATGCTGATTTTACGTCTGGAAACGCAAAGTGGAAACGCAAAGGAGAGACAGGAAAGTTGAGGACATATCCATTATTGCAGACACAGATGGGTATCTTTGCAGAATGTTTAAAATACCCGGAATCTACACAGTATAACATACCTACTATGACAGAGATTGCGGACGGCGTTGACCTTGCGCGCCTTGAGAAGGCGTTATGCATCGTAACTGAAGTGCGCGAGGAGCTGCGCATCCGCTTTTTGCTGGACGAGAACGGGACGCCCATCCAGTATGCCGCCGAGGACAGCCGGTTTCGCGTGTGCAGAAAAACCATGGGCGAAGCGGAGCTTTTCGACTACGCGGAGCATGACTTCATACGGCCGTTTGATCTTCTGGGCGGCGAACCGCTGTTCCGCGCTGAGATCGTGCAGACAGAGAAAAAGGTATATATGCTGTTGGATTACCATCACATCCTGATGGACGGTATTTCCTGCTTCTACTTCATCAACCGTGACCTGCCCGAAGCGTACGCCAAAGGCACGCTTGCGCCTTGCGCCTGTGGAATGCTTGCGCACGCGCAGACCGAGGTGTTAAGCGGAAGGAATTACGACAGGGACCGGGCGTATTTCCTTGACAAATTTAAGGACTGCCCGATGACCACGCTCTCAAACGGCAGCGGCAGTCCGGTGGGGCGTCTGCTGAAGGAGTCTTCGTATGTAAATATCGAGCGGACGGACGCGTGGTGCGCCGAAAACAAAGTGCCCGTGGACGTCCTGTTCCAGGCGGCCTTCAGCCATGCGCTGATGGCTTACGCGCGCACGGATCGGGCGGCGTACTGCATGATGAGCGAGGCGCGTTTTGACAGAAAGCTGCGCGATAGCTATGGAATGTATGTGAGCACACTTCCGGTGCTCACGGAGGAGACAGGGCGGACGACGGCCCGGGAGTTCATAAACGTCTGTGCTTCCGAAAAAATGGCTGCGATGCGGCATCATTTTTATCCCTTTACACATTTCTGCCAGGAGCTGCGCGCGGCGCCGGGTGTGGGCTTTAACTTTGTCGCCTTTGACAAAGCAAGCGAGATCATTTATCTCGGCGGGCAGCAGTGCCCGCTCAGACAGCTGGAGCCGCCCTCCGCTTTTGAGGATATGACGGCGTCCATCTACCGCAGCGGGGAGGATTATGAGATCCGTGTGACCTCCAGCGATCAGATGAACGGCCGTGTGCTGCTGGCCGCGTTTTCCCGCGCGGTGAAAAATACGCTTCTGAATATGATGCGCAGACCGGACGCTCCGCTGCGTGAGATCTCCACTCTCTCCCAGGAGGAAGAGCGGGAAATGCTCGCCCTGTCCGCGGGGGAGCGGATCTCTTACGCGCAGGAGGGCACCTGGCTGGATCTCTTTGCGAAGAGCGCGGAACAATATCCGGATCACACCGCGGTCACGGACTGCAAGAGCAGTATCACCTACAGGGAGCTGGATCGGCAGTCCGACGCGGTGGCGTCTTATCTCATCGAACAGGG
>CANQIW010000201.1 GCA_947624055.1 uncultured Lachnospiraceae bacterium | reverse complement strand
ATCCCGATCTTCTGCCGTATCTCCGGCAGATTTTTGCTTCCCTTCAGGACGGGCTCTCCATGCAGCCTCACTTCTCCGCCCTGAATGCCCTCCAGGGCGTTCATACATCGCAGCAGCGTGCTCTTCCCGCATCCGCTCGGCCCCACGATCACGATGACTTCGCCCTCCCGTACAGTGAGGCTCAGATCTTCGATCACTGTGTTCTGTCCGTAGGCCTTATGCAGATGTGAGATTTCCAAAACAATCCCCGGCACGAGTCTCACCCCCATCTCTTTTCCAGTTTCCCCGCCAGCACACTGATCGGCCAGCATACGAGAAAGTACAGGACAAACACGGTCAGATATACGCCGAACGCCGCGTTCGGGCTGTTCATGCGGTTCGCCTCGATAATCTGCTGCGCCGCCTTCAGAATCTCGACCACGCCGATCATCAGCACCAGACTGGTCGTTTTGATCATCCTTGTGATCAGATTGATCGACAGCGGGATCAGCCTCCGCACCGCCTGCGGCAGAATCACATACAGATACAGCTGCGTCTTCCGCAGCCCCAGCGCCGCGGCACTTTCGTACTGATGCCCCGGGATACTGCTCAGAGCGCCTCTCACAAGGTCGCTCATCTCCGCCGTACCCCAGAGCGAAAACACGATCACGGACGCCGTCTCTCCCGACAAATCCCAGCCAAAGGATCTGGTCGTCCCGAAATAGACGAGGAACAAAAGAACCAGCTGCGGCATGATGCGTATGACTTCCAGGTACAGTCTCATGAACGCTTTCAGGATCAAGTTCTCTCTCTGTCTCAACACACCCAGAACCGTGCCGAGCACGACGCTGATCAGGATCGCGATCACGCTGATCCTCAGGGCAATCCCCAGTCCGCCCAAAAGCCTTGCGAAATTCTTCCCCTTGAACAAAACGTCAAGTCCCAAATCCGGCATAGCGCAGCCTCCTTTCCAGCACGCTGCCCAGCACAGAAACCGGCAGCAAGATCAGGAGGTAGAACACGACCAGCAAAGCAAGACTCTCCGTCGTATTGTAGTACAGGCCGATCAGGTCCTTCGCGGTAAACATCAGGTCCATCAGGCTGATCGCCGAAAAAACGCTGGTCTCCTTCAGCAGAAAGATCACATTCGCGACAAAAGCGGGAGCGCTGATTGCGAAAGCCTGCGGAAGGATCACGTAGCGGATCGTCTGTATCTTACTGAGCCCGAGGCTGTATGCGCTCTCTTCCTGAATCGCATCCACCGCTTCCACTCCGCTTCGAAAAGCCTCCGCCATGTAGCTTCCTCCGAGAAACGCAAGCCCCGCCACCCCGCAGGCCTGCGCGTCCGTACGGATCCCTATTTTGGGAAGACCGTAGTAGATGAAAAAAAGCTGTATCAGCAGCGGCGTGTTCCTGCTCAGTTCAATGTATACCGCGACTACCCTTCGCAAAACGGGGATCCTGCAGTATACGATGATCTCGCAGAGCAGTCCCAAAAGTATGGCGACAAGAATTCCCGCAAAACCGATCTTCACGGTGAGCACTGCCGCCTCCCGGTACAAAGGGATATATGTGCTGATAAATTCCCAGTCCATGTCGGCGCCCCTTCCGTTTGGTTTCGTATTGATGCCCGATTTTTGCATAAAAAAAACCGGGGCTTACTTTTCGCTCCCGGACAAATGGCAAAATCGACGCATTGCAGCATACTGCTATGGTCTCATTCGATTGAGGCGCAGAAACGGATCACGGAACGCCCCAGCCATATGATATGTCCGGGAGTACAGCATTCGACAGCACATGATGGTATTCTGCCTGCAAATCTCAAAACGCTTCATCATTTACGCCTCCTTCCTTCAAACTGCTATGATTATAGTGCGGCTCCCCGCATTTGTAAATTCGTTCCATCTTATCGTCGGTGATAAGCTCTGCTTATCGCTGACCGCCGTTTCCAATCCTTTGCTTTTCCACTGTTTTCGTTCTCTGAACTTATATTTCGGGTGATACGATCGATGCATTTGTTCTTATTCTCAGAGCTCCTTATATTGCAGAAGCTCCGCAATATACGCGTCCCCATAGACCGACAGCCTGCTTCCCTTACGCGTGATATATCCGATCGTGAGCGGGTCTTCCTCCTTCAGCTTTATGGACGTCAGTCCCTGAAGGATGGCGTCCTCCTCAGACAGCATTCCGGAGCCTATGGCATAACCCCCGAGCTCCGCTATGATCTCCATCGACGTCGCCCTGTCGTCGGACTTGATCATTTTGTCAAAGGAGTAGTCCGCCATCGCCTCTTCCGTCAGGTAGAATCTGCCGTCATCGCTCTGGTCGAACGATATGCATGGGTACTTCTGCATTTCCTCTATGGAGACCTCCTTTCGTCCGGCAAGCTCGTGGTCTTTCCAGACATACACATAGGTCTCCTTCCTCATAAGCGGGACGAACTCCAGATCGTAATCCCGAAACAGTTTCCTGATCACCGCCTCGTTGGCGCCGGAAAAGGACACGACGCCGACCTCGCTTTTCAGGCTCCTGACGTCGTCGAGAACCTCCTTTGTCTTCGTTTCATGTATGGAGAAGGTGTATTTTTCCGGCTGCATGCTCCGGATCACGGCGGTAAACGCCTTGATGGCAAAGTTGTAGTGCTGTGTGGAAACAGAGAAGCGTTCCCTGCCGCTGTCCTTTGCCAGATACCGATCCTCGAGAATCTCATACTGCCCCACGGCCTTCTTCGCGTAGCTGATAAAATCTCTGCCCTCATCGGTCAGGGAGATCCCCTTGTTCGTTCTCTCGAAGATCAGTATCCCAAGCTCCTCCTCCAGTTCGCGGATGCTCGCGGACAGCGCCGGCTGCGAAATATACAGCCTGGTGGAAGCCTCCCGAATGGAAGACGAGCCCGCGACCTCAAGCACGTATTTCAATTGATTTATATTCATAATAAGTTCCCCTTTCTCCGATCCCTCTGGGATTGTTTCTCAGCTGGCATTCCGGCAAATATCTCCCTGAACATTATACAACAATCATGGTTTTCTACAAGTAGCTGCTTTTTATGGATGATTGTCCGTTGATTTTTACGTGATATTACACTATGATAGACTTCAAAGGCCAGACATCCAATCTGAGAAGAGGTTCAGCAATGAAAATCGTAATTGCAATCGATTCGTTTAAGGGAAGCCTGACTTCCCTCGAAGCGGGCGAGGCTGCCCGGAAGGGAATCCTCCGGGTCTATCCGAACGCCCAAATAGACGTGCGGCCGCTCGCGGACGGCGGCGAGGGAACCGTCAATGCCCTCACGCTCGGGATGGGCGGGCACACGGAGAATGTGACTGTCACAGGCCCGCTCGGAAAACCGGTGGAATGCGCCTATGGAATACTAAGCGACGGGAGTACGGCTGTTCTGGAAATGTCAGGCGCGGCAGGAATCATGCTTGTCCCCGCGGACAAGCGCAATCCTATGAACACCACCACCTACGGGGTCGGCGAGGTAATCCGCGCCGCCATCGCAAAGGGCTGCCGCCGTTTCATTGTCGGGATCGGCGGGAGCGCCACCAACGACGGCGGAATCGGAATGCTCCAGGCGCTGGGTTACGGCATGCTCAATGCAAACGGAGAGCAGGTCTCTCTCGGCGCAAAGGGACTTGGGGAGCTTCGGACAATCATCGACGATTCCGTGCTCCCGGAGCTTCGCGAATGCAGCTTCCGCGTCGCCTGTGATGTGACGAATCCCCTGTGCGGGGAACACGGGGCGAGCTCTGTCTACGGCCCTCAGAAGGGCGCGACCCCGGCTATGGTTCTTCAGATGGATCAGTGGCTTAGCGCGTACGCGGACCTGACAGCCAGCCTGACATCTATGCTGAACGCCGATACAAAACAGCCAGGCTCGCAGCAGTTTCCCCAACCTCTCAGCCCTGACAATCCTGAATCTGCGCGCATCTCCGCGCCCTTCGCAAAATATCCCCGCGCTGACAAAAATCAGGCGGGGACAGGAGCCGCGGGCGGCCTTGGGTTCGCGTTTCTCGCCTTCACAAACGCGGTATTGGAGTCCGGAGTCCGGATCGTGCTGGAAGAAACGCATTTGGAAAACTATATAAAGGACGCCGACCTCATAGTCACAGGCGAGGGCAGACTGGACGCCCAGACCGTGATGGGGAAAGCCCCGGCCGGCGTCGCACAGATCGCCAAAAAATACGGCAAACCGGTGATCGCTTTCTCCGGCAGCGCCACGTCGGACGCAGGCGCCTGCAACAGCGCCGGCATCGACGCGTTCTTCCCCATTCTCCGGAATGTCGTCACGCTTGAGGAGGCCATGGATCGCGAAACCGCCGCACGCAATCTGGCCGACACCGCGGAGCAGGTCTTCCGGCTTGTGAAGATCCTGCGTTCCTGCTGAAAGCTTTGCAAGTCATTCTTTGAAGTCATTCTTTGATATCGGACAAATCTTTCCCGGGCTCG